>JAEDMR010000019.1 GCA_016302925.1 Bacillota bacterium | reverse complement strand
GCATATACAGTTTCGTCTTCCACGCGTGGATCGTATTCTACACAATTATGCGGTTTCGTGCCGGAGAGATCCGGCCGGATTACAAGGGACTGTGGCAGACGGTATGTATGATTCTGCTTCTTGCAGGACCATTGTTTCTGTTTAATCAGCGGTTTGGAACCAACTTCCTGTTTATCAATGAAGCATCGGCAGGCTCGCCGCTGGTACCGATATGGAACGTGCTGGGAACCAGGTTCGGATACCCGGGATATCTGGCTGGCTGTATCTTGCTGGTGATCGTTGTATTTCATGTTCTGTGGCTGGTATATTTCCTGCTGCAAAAGGGAATGGATAAAAGAGAAAAAGGTGGATTGAAATGAAAAGTGTGAAAAAAAGACCGGATATCTGTTTGTTGTTGAACTGCAAAACCATTGAGGAGATCAAGGCAGAACTCGAACTTTTCGGTGAAGACTGCCAGATGGTGCAGTGGTGTGCCGATAAGAATTCCGGCGTGGATCATTACAGCAAAGAGGAATTCGTGCAGGTGCTGAAGCTGATCAAAGCCATGTGCCACAGGAAGACCTTTATCTTTCAGTACAGGGGGACAGAAGAGGAAGAAGAAACTACAAACCGGATGCTCCGCTATGCCATGGGTACGGCAGATTATATCGATATCGACTGGAAGAACAGTCAGCTGAAGCAGCTCCTGAAAGAAGCAAAAAGAAAGAGAACGAAGACTCTGGTGACCTATCACGAACTGGAACGAATCCTGACCAAGGAGGAGATAGCCACAGAGTTTATTAAGATGGAAAAAATCCCGGCAGACATGCTGGCCATCGTAGCCTTTGCGAATGAGGAGAAGGATGCATACGCACTCCTTGAAGGCGCCTACGCCTACAATCAGCTGAAAGGACATAAACCGTTCCTGGCCATCGCCATGGGGGAAGAGGGTCAGGCCAGCAGGATCTGCGGCGGCGATTTTGGTTCTGTCATGACCTATGCCTGCGGCAGTCGGCCTACGGCTCCGGGACAGTTTAATGCGTCCGATCTGAAACGGTATATGGACAAATATTATAAAGACGACAAATAAAGACGATATATAAGGACAAGCGAGACAGGATGGAAAACGAAAACATCATCATCATAGATCAGCTCTCTTTTTCCTATCAGCGAGAGGAAGAGGAAAAGAAGAAAAAAGCGGTGGACCAGGTGAGCCTGACTTTCCGCAAAGGAAGCTTTACCGCCATTCTGGGAAAGAACGGATCCGGGAAATCGACTCTGGCGAAACAGCTGAACGGACTGCTGCTTCCCACGGAAGGCGTGGTATATGTGGGCGGGTTTGATACCAGAGAAGAGGAACATGTCTGGGATGTCCGCCAGACGGCAGGAATGGTTTTTCAAAATCCGGACAATCAGCTGGTTTCTGCCATCGTAGAGGATGATGTGGCATTCGGACCGGAAAATCTGGGAATCGATCCGGAAGAAATCCGGCGCCGGGTGGATAAATCGCTGGAAGCAGTCAACATGGGGAAATTTCGAAAGAAACCGCCGCATCTGCTTTCCGGCGGCCAGAAACAGAGAATTGCCATTGCCGGCGTGGTGGCCATGAAACCGCAGTGCATCATTTTCGATGAACCGACAGCCATGCTGGATCCTAAGGGCAGACAGGAAATTATGTCCATTATCCGGGAACTACACGAAGAGGGCATCACGGTCATTCTGATTACACATTTTATGGAGGAAGCGGCAGAAGCAGAGCGGGTTATCGTCATGAACGAAGGAAGGGTACTCCTTGATGGCAGCCCGGCGCAGGTATTTTCACAGCGACAGCTGCTGCAGTCTGTCAATCTGGATATTCCGCTGGCTGTGGAGCTGGCCGGAAAACTTCGTGAAAAGGGAATTCCCGTTCCGGAAAACATAATCAGCACGGAAGAGATGGTAGAATATCTATGTCAATACGAGTAAAGAACCTGACACATATTTATGAACCGGGGCTGCCGACAGAATCCGTGGCGCTGGAAGATGTGTCGTTTGAAATAGAAGACGGAGAACTGGTGGGAATCATCGGACACACCGGTTCCGGTAAATCCACACTGCTGCAGCATCTGAACGGGCTGCTGAAACCCACATCAGGACAGATTATCGTAGGAGATACGGACATCACCGCCAGGGGCGTTTCCATGGTGGAAATCCGTAAACGGGTTGGCCTGGTATTCCAGTATCCGGAGTATCAGCTGTTCGAAGAAACGGTGGCACAGGATGTGGCCTTCGGGCCGAAAAACCTGGGACTGACCCGGGAAGAAATCGATGAGAGGGTGCGGGAAGCACTGGAACTGGTGGGACTTCCCTACGAAGAGGTGGCGGAGAGATCACCGTTTGAACTTTCCGGCGGGCAGAAGCGGCGGGTTGCCATCGCAGGTGTAATTGCCATGCATCCGGAGGTCCTGATTCTGGACGAGCCCACTGCCGGACTGGATCCGAAAGCACATAAAGATGTGCTGAAAATGATCGAAGAGGTTCACCGCAGAACCGGAAATATAACGATACTGGTTTCCCACAATATGGCGGATATTGCCCGTCTGTCCGATAAGGTGATTGTCATCGACAGCGGCAGACTGGTTACGGTGGGAACCCCGTATGAAGTGTTCTCACAGCACGAAAAGCTGGAGGGAGTGGGCCTTGCTCTGCCGCCTGTGACCCAGTTCACAGAGACACTGCGAAGCAGAGGCATGGACCTTTCGGATACGATTCTGTCTGTTGACCAGGCGGCAGAAGAGATATACAGAGCACTCACATCGAAAGGGAAAGTCAGAATATGATCAGAGATATCACACTGGGACAGTACTATCCGGGAGGCTCCTGGGTACACCAGCTGGACGCAAGGGTAAAAATCATCGCAACCCTTCTGTTCATTATAGAATTATTCATCGTAGACAATTTCATCGGATTTGCCGTCGCTGCGGCGGCACTTGCCGCAGTGATCGCAGTTTCCAGAGTGCCGCTGTCTTATATTGTCCGCGGTCTGAAGCCAATCATCCTGATCCTCTGCTTTACGTTCGCCCTGAACATGTTCATGATCGACGGTACGATTCTGTGGCAGTGGGGATTCCTGAAGATCACCAGAGAGGGGCTTCGGAAAGCCGTGTTTATGGCAATCCGTCTGGTTCTGCTGCTGATCGGTTCCTCCATGCTGACCCTCTGCACCCGCCCCCTCAGTCTGACGGACGGCATCGAGCGTCTGCTGTCGCCGCTGAAACGGATCGGGGTACCGGCCCATGAAATCGCCATGATGATGACCATCGCCCTGCGATTCATACCGACTCTGCTTGAGGAAACCGACAAGATCATGAAAGCACAGCAGGCCCGGGGTGCTGACTTCGAAACGGGCAACCTGCTGCAGCGCGCCAAAAGTCTGGTGCCGATTCTGGTGCCGCTTTTTGTCAGCGCATTTCGGATCGCCCAGGATCTGGCCATGGCTATGGAAGCCAGATGTTACCGGGGCGGAGAAAACCGAACCAGAATGCATGAACTGAAGCTGGTGGGGAGAGATTATCTGGCCATCGCCATGATGATCGGATTCCTGGCAATGATGATTGCAGAGTCGGTACTGCTGTAACAATGTCTCAACAGAAACAGATCGAAGCAGGCAGAAAGCGGAAAGGAAGAGAATGCGTCAGAGAAATATAAAAAATCTGGAAGAACGCCTTGCGGAGAATTCCAGTTTCCTCATAGAAGAACCTAAAAGTATGAAAGGCCGGTGGCGGGAAACATTCCAGGCCGGTCCGGGCAGCCCGGTTTATCTGGAGATCGGCTGCGGAAAAGGAAAATTCATACTGACCAGAGCTGAAAAAAATCCGGATGCATGCTACATCGCTGTGGAAGGACAGGCAAATGTGATTCTCCGCGCCATGGAAAAGGCCGAGGCTGCAGAACGTTCCAACCTGCGGCTGTTTATCGACTATGTAAACGACCTGCGGGACTATTTCGAGGAAGGTGAACTGGACGGTATCTACCTGAATTTCAGCGATCCATGGCCGAAAGCCCGCCATGACAAACGGCGGCTCACCTATCACAGGCGGCTGGAGAATTACTTTCAGGTTCTGAAGCCGGAGGGCTTCGTGGAATTTAAGACGGATAACGACGGACTCTATGCATTCACCCTGGAGGAAATTCCGCTGGCGGGACTGGAAATCGCCGAGGAAACCAGAGACCTGCACCGGTCGGATTTTGAGAGTCGGCTGGTGACCACCGAATACGAAGACAAGTTCCGTGCCGGCGGCAAGAATATCAACTACGTGAAAATCAAAAGAAAAAGCTCTCTTTAGCAGGCAGGCGGCATGAAACAGTCCGCTGCGGGAGAGCTTTTCCGTTTTCTTTACAGATGCAGATAGTCCATCGGATTCACATAGACACCGTCTTTCAGGAGCTCCAGATGAAGATGGGCCGGCTCCAGGGATTCGAAGAGGCCGGTGGAACCGATGCCGCCGATGGTCTGTCCTGCGGAAACCGCATCGCCCACTTCCACCATGCCGGCATCGGACAAGTTGGAATACACAGCGATAAAACCGTCATCCTGCGTGATCTCTACAGAATTGCCGTACCGGTCATCGATGTAGACTGCAGTGACAGTGCCTGCTGCCATGGATACGACCTGGGTATCAGCCGGCGCTTCGATATCCACGCCGCAGTGAACCATGTACTGGTCCAGGGTGACCGAGTAGATGAGATGATCCATGGCGTACTCATTGGTCACATAGGCACTTTCATCCTTCACGGGCTTCACAAAATCCGACGTCCCGGCTGTATTTCCGATGTTTTCCTGGTTCCGGCTGTCCACGGTGGGAACTTTTGCAGAGGCTTCATCGGAAGGCTCTTCTTTTTTTGGAATCTCAGTCGCTCTTTTATCATCTGCTGCTTTCACTTTTTCAGAAACAGGAACGCCGCTCCGGCTGTCCTGGATTTTATTGAGATTGGATTTGATTGTGAAAATCGAAGTGAGGGCAATGACACAGAAGCACAGCATCAGCGCGATGGCAATCTTGTCTTTTTGTTTTTTTCTGTCTGCTTGACGCATAATTTCACCTCCAGTTACTCATAGTATGGACAGAAAAGCACCGTTTCATACAAAAGGAAGCTTGTAAAAAATCATAACAGATGGTAGAATAGAACCATTATTTCAGAGAACGTGAGAAAAGAAATAAAATCTCAAACAAATACAGGAGGCAGCTATGTCAGATTTTATTTTTGCGGCCCCGCAGGGACGGAAAATTCCAAAAGAAGATAAGAATTTCGGAATCAATAACCGTGCCAAGGCCATGATTGCAGAAAAAGGAAAAGAAAATGTCGTCAATGCGACACTGGGAGTACTTTTGGATGATGAAGGAAAACTGGTGGTGCTTTCTTCCGTCAACGACGTATTTCAGAGTCTGAAACCGGAAGAATTTGCCGAATACGCACCAATCTCCGGCACACCGGGATTTCGCGCTGCGGTAAAGAAAGATGCCTTTGGCAGCTTCGAACCGACCCGTTATACCGAAGCCGTAGCCACACCGGGAGGAACCGGTGCAATCCACAGCACCATTGCCAATTATTCAGAAGCAGGAGATAAGGTTCTGCTGACAGACTGGTACTGGGGACCTTATGGAACCATTGCAGGAGAACTGGGCAGATCCATCGACACATTCTGCCTTTTTGATGAAAACAGAGAATTTAACAGCGGGGATTTCCGCCGCAAAGTGGAGGAACTTCTTGCAGCGCAGGACCGACTGGTGATTATCCTGAATACGCCGGCACATAACCCGACCGGATACTCCCTCACTGACGATGACTGGAAACAGGTGGTGGAAGTGCTGAACAGCCAGCCGCAGGAAAAGAGAATCACGCTGCTGGCAGATGTGGCATATCTGGACTTCGCAGGAGACGGAGAAGCGTACCGCAGCTTCCTTCCGATTCTGGAAACATTGGAACCGCACATTCTGCCGATCATCGGCTACAGCCTGTCCAAATCCTATACCATGTACGGCATGCGCTGCGGTGCCATGATCTGTATGGCACCAACACAGGAAATCGCAGCGGAGTTCAAAAGCGTCTGTGAATATTCCGCCAGAGCCGCATGGTCCAACGGCAACCGGAGCGGGCAGGTAATTCTGACGAAGATATATGACGATCCGAAGCTGCTGGCAAAGGTTCAGGCAGAGAGAGCCGGATTCCGGGATATGCTTCTGCGCCGGGGAAAAGCGTTCGAGACTGCCGCGGCAGAGGCGGGGCTGGAAATCGTTCCGTTCGATGCGGGATTTTTCACTTCAGTACCATGCAGCAAACCGGAAGAAGCGGCTGCCTGCCTGGAGCAGGAGGGCATTTTCCTCATTCCTCTGGCAAAAGGTCTCCGCATCAGCGTAGCATCGGTTCCGGAAGAGGTGTGCCGCATGCTGCCTGCGAAGATTCTGGAAGCGATCCGCAAGGTGGAAGGCTAGGCCGGATCATTTATTAAATCAATTTTTCGTGAATCCTGTGTCGAACCGTGACGTATCCTGTCATAAGATGCTGCATCATGCCGGATTTTGTCGGATCATGGCAGCTTGTGACGAATCCTGCCGAAATTTTCTTTTTATATTAAATGTAATTTATGGTAGAATCATGTTGCAAAGGGAAATGGGGAAGGAGATATTATGGCTGCAGAACGTACGCAGGGAATTTCATTCAACATTTGTCAGAAAATCGGCGTGATTGCCACCTATCAGACCGGATGGAAAAAAGAAGTGAATCTGGTGGAATGGAACGACGGACCGGCGAAGATCGATATCAGGGACTGGGATCCGAGTCATACCCACATGGGGAAGGGAATCACCCTGTACCGGGAGGAAGCCGACCGCCTGAGATGGATTCTGTACCGCTATTTCACCGGTAAGGGTGCGGAAAAGGATCCGGAAGAAATCCAGGAGGCCGGTGTGGCGGAAGAAGTCGCCGTGGAGGATGCTGCGAAGGAAGAGGTCACTGCGGAAGAACTCATGGAGTCTTCTGCTGACTGTGAGACTCTGAATACGGATCCGGAAACAGGCGAAGTGCAGGATGCGTCCGTGCCGGAAGAGGTCGAGGAGGCACTCCGGCCGTCAGAAGAATCATTCTGAGAAGAAGAGGCTGCGCCCCGATGAAATATCATTGGGGTGCAGCCCCTCTTGATTTATGTGTGAAGGCGTCCGTCACGGAACAGAAAAGAGATTCCGTATAATGAGGCCAGGCCCACCACAGCATAAATGATTCTGGTGATTATTACAAGGTTGGCGCCGAAAATGGATGCTACAAGGTTATAGTTGAAGAATCCAATCAGACCCCAGTTGATACCGCCTATGATCATCAGGATGAGAATCAGCTTTTTCAAAGTTATCACTCCTTTCAGCATGTATTTTAACCCAAAAGGGAAAAAGTATGATATAATATATATCAGCTATGCGCAAAAAGCCGAGCAAAAGAATTTTGCAGGGGGAAAAAGACATGGTAATCAAATTAAAACTTCAGCCGAGAAGTGAGTGGATTGAGGTAACCGAACAACCGGGAACCACCGTCGAGACACTTTACAGAAAATACGAAAGTCAGCTGCCGTATACTGTTCTGGCAGCCAGGGTGAACGGCACCGTGGAACGGCTCACCTGGAGACTGGAGGAGGATTCTGCCGTGGAGCTTCTGGATATGAGGACCCAGGCGGCGAATCTGATTTATCAGAACAGTCTGATTCTGCTGTACCTGAAAGCGGTGGATGATGTACTGGGACATGTGGAAGTGGATATTGAGAATGCACTGAACAAGGGGCTTTTTACAGAGGTAAAGAGAAAAGAGCCGGTGACTGCTGCGGAGGTGCATCAGATTGAGAAACGAATGCGGCAGATTGCGGCCGAAGACATTCCGATTGGCATAGAGAAGCTCCAGATCGAGGAGGCAGAGGAACTCTTTCGCCAGACCGGCCAGCCGGAAAAAATCGAACTGCTGCGGGCTGCAAGAATGCGGAAACGGATGAAGCGTATTCCGTTTTATTCCCTCGATGGCTATAAGGACTTCTTTTACGGACAGATGGTGCCGTCCACAGGATATATCGAATATTTTCAGCTGCGGAAATACCGCAGGGGGATTTTGCTCCGGTTCCCGCATCCGTCGGCACCGGATCGGATTCCGGAATATGTGGATGAAAAGCTCCTGTATCAGACCTTCGGAGAGCAGACCCGGTGGGGAAGGCTCATGGGGATCAGTTATGTATCCGACCTGAACCGCAAGATTGAAGAGGGGAAAGCCAAGGAACTGATCCAGCTTTCGGAGGCACTTCATGAGCGGAGAATTGTGGAAATTGCAGACATGATCACGAAGCAGAAAAAGCGGATCGTGCTGATTGCCGGCCCGTCCTCTTCCGGAAAGACGACCTTCGCTCAGAGACTCTGCATTCAGCTGCGGGTAAACGGGCTGGATCCGCTGTACATGGGAACCGATGACTACTTCGTAGAGCGGGAGCAGACACCGCTGGATGCGTACGGAGAAAAGGATTATGAGAATCTGAGTGCTGTGGATATCCATCTGTTCAATCAGAATATGAATGATCTGCTGCAGGGAAAGACCGTAGATCTGCCGACCTTCGACTTCATCACCGGTCATAAGGAATTCGGGAAGCGGATTACTTCCATCGGGCCGAATCAGCCCATCGTTATAGAGGGCATTCATGCGCTGAACGAGGATCTGACACCGGAGATTCCGCAGGAAGCCAAATTTAAAATATATATCAGTCCGCTGACGCAGCTGAATGTAGACAGTCATAACCGGATTGTCACCACAGATCACAGAATGCTGCGGCGTATGGTGCGTGACTATAAATACCGGGGTCATTCCGCACAGAATACCATCAAAAGCTGGCCGAAGGTCAGAGCCGGAGAGGATAAGAATATTTTCCCATACAGCAACGAAGCGGATGTTCTGTTTAATTCGGTGCATCTCTATGAAATCAGCGTATTGAAGAAATATGCAGAGCCGCTGCTTCTGGAAATCCGGCCGGATGAACCGGAATACAGTGAGGCAGTGCGGATGCTGAATTTTCTGCGGTTCTTCCGGGTCATTGAGGATGATTCTGTCATCGTAAACAATTCGATATTAAGAGAGTTCATCGGCGGAAGTATTTTCGTTGAATGAGAATGCAGCACAACCGAAGAGAGGAAGAAAAAGTATGGCAGACATAACAGTCATCGGAGGAATCAATATTGACATTGAAGGCAGTCCGTTCCGCCCTCTGGTTATGGGCGACTCCAACCCGGGACAGATCCGGCTGTCCTTTGGAGGTGTCGGAAGAAACATCACCGAGAACGTGGCCAGATCCGGAGGAAATGTGGCCATGATATCCGTGGTCGGAGACGACTTCATGGGTCAGAGTGCAGTACGGCAGCTTTCGGAACTGGGTGTGGATACCAGCGGAATTCTGACGCTGAAGGGGAGAACGTCCTCTATGTATCTGTCCCTGCTGAATCACCAGCATGATATGGAACTTGCCGTGTCGGATATGGAGATTCTGGACGCATTGACGGCGGAGATTCTGCAGAGCAGCAGTGGACTGCTTGCAGCTTCGAAGGCTGTCGCGCTGGACGGTAATCTGGATGAAGAACTCCTGGGACAGGCCATCGCCATGGTGAAAGGAAAGAAGTTGTTCTTTGATCCGGTCTCTGCCAATAAGGCAGTAAAGGGGGTACACCACATCGGCAGTTTTTATGCCATCAAGCCCAACCGTATCGAAGCGGAAGTTCTTTCCGGCATGAAGATTGAGACAGAGGGGGATCTGTACCGTGCGGCAGACTGGTTTCTGATGCAGGGCGTGCGGCAGGTCTTTATCACCCTGAACCGGGATGGTGTATTTTTCTGCGATGAAGATCACAGAGGCATCATTCGACCCGGAGAGGTAAACCTGGTCAGTGCCACCGGCGCGGGAGACAGCTTTTCCGCCATGATTTTGCTTGGCATGGCGGAAGAAAGAGGAATTAAAGAAACCGCGGAAATGGGAATGGCGGCAGCGTCCATTGCCATGGAAAGTCCATCGGCAGTCAACGATAAGCTAAACAGACAAGAAATCATGAGGAGGATGAAATAACATGTTTAAGAAATTTATGGATATCAATCCGGAAGTAGAAAAAGCACTGGAAGAGGGCACCCCGGTCATAGCACTGGAATCTACCATCATTTCTCACGGTATGCCTTACCCGAAAAATGTGGAAACTGCCCTGGCAGTAGAGGAGGTAATCCGTAAGAATGGTGCGATACCGGCTACCATCGGCATTATCAAAGGGAGAATCAAAATCGGCCTGACGAAAGACGAAGTGGAATATATGGCTACTGCGAAAAACGTGCTGAAGGTCAGCCGGAGAGACTTCCCGCTGGTGATTGCACAGAAGGCAGATGGTGCGACTACTGTTGCAGGGACCATGATTGCAGCCAATATGGCGGGGATACGCCTGTTCGTTACCGGAGGTATCGGCGGCGTACACCGCGGCGCAGGAGAAAGCTTTGACATTTCTGCGGATCTGGAGGAACTGAAGATGACCGATGTGACGGTGGTCTGTGCCGGCGTGAAGTCGATTCTGGATATCGGAGCCACACTGGAATACCTGGAAACGGCCGGCGTTCCTGTGATTACCTACGGTGCAGATGAATTTCCGGCTTTCTTCAGCAGAAAGAGCGGATTCCCTGCAGAATGCCGTCTGGACAGCACCAGGGAAATTGCGGCTTTGATCAATGCAAAGGATGAGATGGGCCTTAAGGGCGGTGTTCTGGTAGCAAACCCAATTCCAGAGGATAAGGAAATTCCGTTTGATGAAATCGATGTGGTGATTCAGCAGGCGCTGAGGGAATGCGAAGAGCAGGGTATCAAAGGAAAGCGCATCACACCATTCCTGTTATCCAGAGTAAAGGATCTGACGGATGGCAGAAGCCTGGAGGCAAACATACAGCTGGTGCTGAATAACGCAGATATCGGATCGAAAATTGCGATGGACCTATAATCTCAAGACGTAAAATCAAATCGTATAATCAAACTGACAACGGAAAGATTTGCAGCAGTACACAGGTTCCAGACAGGGGGTATAAAAATGCAGAAACACAGAGAGAAACGTTTTTCAAAGTGCATGGCAGTGGTGCTGGCCGTGGTTATGACGATCGTTTTGATTCCGGCAGCTGCACTGGGAGCAGATAACGGACTTTCCGAGGACATCGTCATATTGTTTACCGGCGATGTACACGGACAGGCAGATGAAAATCTGGGATATGCGGCTCTGGCCGCCTACAGAAACGAAAAGCTTCTTACGAATCAGCACGTTGCTTTGGTGGATGCAGGCGATGCACTGAGCGGTACCATGCTTGCCTCGGTTTCAAGAGGAAGCTATATTGTGGAAGCGATGAACCTGGCAGGCTATACGGCAGCTGTGCCGGGTGTTCATGAATTTGATTACGGTGTAAGTCGTTTCATAAATACCCTTGCAGCAGACGCAGACTATTCCTACGTCAGCTGCAACCTCGTTTCTGCCGCCAATGGGCTTGGCGTGTTCCGTCCGTACAAGCTGGTGACCTACGGCACGAAAAAGGTTGCATTTGTAGGCGTCAGCGATCCTCTGACCGATTCAAAATCCTCTTCCGACTTCCAGGAAAGCGGAAGTTCGTCCTACAGTTTCTGCAGCGGAAACAACGGACAGGATTTGTACGAAAAGGTGCAGGCTGCTGTGGATCAGGCACAGAAAAGCGGTGCGGATTACATCATCGCCATAGGGCATCTGCCTTATTCGGATACCGGATTGACTGCAAGCCCTTACAGCCCGGCTTCCATCATAAAAAACACTTCCGGGATCAATGCTTTTATTCAGAGCGGGACCCATCGTGTAACGGTAGGCGAAAAAGTGACGGATAAGGACGGAAATACCGTACTGATTTCCAGTGCCGGTTCCGGCCTGAGTCATATCGGTCAGCTGGTGATATCCGGAAACAAAACCATAACTGCATCCATGGTCAGCAGCTACAATCTCAGGGACATTTCCACAAAGGACGGAATTGAGGCATTGAAAACCAGCTACAATGCACAGCTAACCACTGCATTTGCAGCCACATCCAGCCGTCTGGAGGCTGCAGATATGAACGGAAACCGCACCATCGATAAAAAGGAGACCAACCTGGGAGATCTCTGTGCGGATGCATACCGTGCTGCGACCGGGGCAGATATCGCACTGGTGGAATCGCAGGAAATCCGTGCAAGCCTGCCGGTAGGAAGCATCAGCTATAAAGATGTGACAAAGGTATTTCCAAACAGCCGGAGCATCTGCATCATGGAGGTCAGCGGAGCGGACATCATGGATGCATTGGAAATGTCCGCACGGCTGTATCCGAACCAGAACGGCGGATTCTTCCAGATTTCCGGTCTGACCTATGATATTCAGGAAACGGTGATTCCTTCTGTTTCGATGGATGGACTGGGCAATTTTAACGGAGTCAGCGGAGAATACAGAGTGACCAACATTATGATCAACGGGAAAGAGCTGGATCTGTTTGAAAATTACACGGTAGCAGGAACAGAAGCACTCCTCAGCGGGGAAACCGGGTATTCCATGTTTTCCAACGGAACAATGAAGGAAACGGAAGTAACCACAGACAATCTTGCACTGATTGAGTATATTTCGTCCTATCTGCACGGAACCGTAGGCAGCCTGTACGGAAAATCCCAGGGCAGAGTGGACTCCATCCGTCTGGCCCGTCAGAGCGAGCTGGATCAGGAAGTTGCCGCAATGGCAAAGGAACAGCTGAAAGAATATGAATCGCAGATCGAAGCTCTGACGAAACAGCTGCAGATGAAGGAACAGGCACTGGCTGTCAAGAGCACAGTGATCACGGCATCCTCGAAATTCGGAAAAAGCAGCGGGAAACGGTATATTCAGATCAGCTGGAAGACAAGTGAGAAGGTTTCAGGTATGAAATATCAGGTCTGGAAATCATCGAAGAGCAGCAGCGGCTACAAGAAGGCGATTTCCACCAGCAAAACGAGTTGTAAAAACACGTCAGGTCTGACGAAGGGAAAAACGTATTACTACAAGGTCCGCGGCTATAAGAGCATTGGCGGCAAGTATTATTATACCAGCTGGTCCAATAAGGTTTCACGGAAGGTAACGTCATAAGAAAGCAAAAGAATTTGAGGCGGGAAGCATTGTTTTTCCCGCCTTTTTTTCGGAGCAAAATCCTGCATGCGGACTTTTTACTTTATTTTAAAAACTCTCTGTCGCCGAAAAATCCATACTGTTGGTATGCAAAGTCCGGAAAGACAATGGATTTCGATGGAGTGGAAATTTTCCGGTCCACGAAGAGATACAGCGGCTATGGAAAAGAACCATTCTTTGATACATCAAAAGACGCTTACTATAATACCGCCATTGAAGCAGGAACGAAATACTACTATAAAGTGCGCGGATATGTGATGGCAGACGGTGAAAAAGTGCTATACCGACTGGTCTGCCAAGGCATGGAGAACTGTTGCATAACATCTTCACTTTGAAACATTTCTGAGATATAAAAATACAGAAAAGGAGATGACTCGCGGGCCATCTCCTTTTTTCGTATTTTCACACCTATGCTTCTGCCTTCCAGAATCCGTGCAGGTTGCAGTATTCGTAAGCAGCAACCACCTTTTCGCCTTCTGCCAGGACGAACTTGGCTTCCGGCTTGCCGGCAACATCCAGGAACTTCTTCTGAGTACCCAGATTTGTTTCCAGAATGATGAATGCGATGTGGTGCTCTGCCAGCATCGGATGCTCCACGCTGCCAACCTTAACCACTACTTCGTTTCCGGAAACTTCGATCACCGGAACGTGCTTTTCGGTTGCGGCATCCGTGGTGTTCGGAACCAGTTCCGTCATTTTCTGACCGCAGCACATTACTGGAACGCCCTTATCCTCTACCATTTCGATGATATTACCGCAATGTTCACATTTGAATAACCTTTTCATTTTCGTACCTCCTGAGTGATTCATGTATCTGATATAATATTTATACACCGTACAGAGAGAAAAAAACAGAAAATAAGAAAAAATTAAATAAATCTGCTTGACGTCAGGCATCCAAAGATTTATCATAATGATAGTCATTATCAAATTAACTTCGGGGAGTGTACCATGAATTACTCAAGGCAGAGGAGTCTGATCCTGGATATTTTAAAAAACACGAAAGTCCATCCGACAGCAGACTGGGTATATCAGGAGGCAAGGAAGAAGATGCCTTCCATCGGCATCGCTACGGTATACCGGAATCTCAATGCCCTGGTGGAACTGGGAGAATGCAGGCGGCTGACCGGTGGTGACGGGCAGGATCGGTTCGACGGAATGACAGCACGGCATTATCACATGAAGTGCAGAGGATGCGGGTGCCTGATGGATCTGAAGCCGAAAGATGAAGCACACCTTCTGCAGCTGCAGGAGGTTCTGAGGGAGACATTTCCGGAAACAGAAAGCGGCGCACAGTTGTCAGAAGTCCTGCTGGATGGATTTTGCGAAGTGTGCAGAGAGAAAAAAGAAATGAACTGAGGGAGGAATCAAAATGAAAGATTTAAAGGGAACGAAAACGCTGGAGAATTTAATGATCGCATTTGCCGGGGAATCTCAGGCGAGAAACAAGTACACCTTCTATGCTTCCAAGGCGAAGAAAGAGGGCTATGTTCAGATCTCCAGGCTGTTTGAAGAAACTGCTGCCAACGAAAAGGAACATGCAGAGCTGTGGTTCAAGCACGCCGTAGGCATCGGTGACACCATGGCGAACCTGCTGGATGCAGCTGCCGGTGAGAACTATGAGTGGACCGACATGTATGCTGAAATGGCGAAAACCGCTGACGAAGAAGGCTTCCCGGAAATCGCAGCGCAGATGAGAGGCGTGGCTGCCATCGAGAAGGAGCACGAAGAACGGTACAGAAAGCTGGCAAAGAACATTGAAGACGGCAAAGTGTTCAGGAAAGACGAAGAGATCGTATGGCAGTGCAGCAACTGCGGTCACCAGTTCATCGGCACTGAGGCGCCGGATGAATGTCCGGTATGCTTCCATGATAAGGCATACTTCCAGCAGAAAGCGGAAAATTATTAATCACCCCCTGTCTTATTTGCAAAATATATCCTCCCGGCGTTTTGAACGCGTCGGGGGGATTTTTTGTGACATGAACCGAAAAAACGGCAAAAAAGAAACGCCTGAATGAGTGTATTAGATCTAACGGCTGTAACCGTTGAAATGTATAGAAAAAAAGATGAAAAAAAGTTTGATTTTTTATGAAAAAACACTTGCATCTTTGACAGAAGTGTTATATACTAAAAAAGCTTGTGAAAGGCGATGAAGCGGGAAGTTACCGTGCTAAAGGAGAATTTCCGCTGAGAATTGTCCCCACCAGATGGGGGCGAAGGGATTCGCTTGGTCTTTTGTTGTGCGTAGCAAATAAGAAACGCACGCAAGCGTGTACGAAGCAAGCAAACCACTGTATGCGTTGAGATTTCAAGCATCAGAACCCCTTGTACAAGCATAGCGAAAACAGTACAAAAAATTTTTAGGAGGAAAAAATGAGCGAATTACAGAAAATCAGAATCAAGCTGAAAGCTTACGACCACGCATTACTGGATCAGTCTGCAGCGAAAATCGTAGAAACCGCAAAGAAGACTGGCGCTGATGTTTCCGGTCCGATTCCACTGCCGACCGAGAAGGAAGTCGTAACAATCTTGAGAGCAGTCCACAAGTACAAGGACAGCAGAGAACAGTTCGAACAGAGAACTCACAAGAGACTGATCGACATCACCAATGCCACTCTGAAGACCACAGATGCGCTGACTAAGCTGGATCTGCCTGCAGGTGTGGACATTGAAATCAAACTGTAGTCACAGGACGCAGTCACAAACAAGCGAAGGGTACTCCCCTTAGTAAGATTGCATGAGAGGGAACTGATTCCAAACCAGAGCAATCCGCTGTAAGAATTCAGGAGGAAAAATATGAAGACAATCTTAGGTAAGAAGATGGGCATGACCCAGATCTTCGACGAAGAGGGAAATGTGATTCCCGTAACCGTCATCGAAGCAGGTCCGGAAGTTGTTACACAGATTAAGACTGTGGAAACCGATGGATACAATGCGGTGCAGATCGGTTTTGAAGACCAGAAGCCGCAGAGAGTGAACAAGCCGCTGACAGGACACTTTGCCAAGGCTGGCGTGACCACGAAGAAATATCTGGCTGAGTTCAGAGTAGAAGAAGGCGAATCTTACGAAGTAGGCCAGGTGATTACCGTAGCTGACTTCGAAGAAGGCAAGAAAATCGATGTAACCGGTATTTCCAAGGGTAAAGGAACCCAGGGCAATATCAAGAGACACGGTCATCACAGAGGCCCGATGAGCCACGGCTCCAAGCATAAGAGACTGGCCGGTGCTCTGGCAGCAGGTACTTATCCTTCCAGAGTGTTCAAGGGCAACGCAGGTCCTGGAAGAATGGGAAGAGAAACCGTTACTGTTCAGAACCTGGTACTGGTAAAAGTTATTGAAGACAGAAACCTTCTGCTGGTAAAAGGCGCTGTTCCGGGAAACAAGGGTGGCCTGGTAAGCGTAAGATACGCAGTAAAAGGTCAGGACAAATAGAGATAAGACTTCAGAAAGGAGGAAGCACAAATGGCAAAAGTAACAATGCTTAACATGGCAGGTGCGGAAGCAGGCGTTATCGAACTGAACGATGACATCTTCGCAATCACACCGAATGAAAACGCTGTACATGCAGTGATTAAGAATTACCTGGCGAACCAGAGACAGGGTACTCAGTCTGCCAAGACCAGAGCTGAAGTCAGAGGAGGCGGCAAGAAGCCTTTCAGACAGAAGGGAACAGGTCGTCACAGACAGGGATCGTCAACTGACCCTTCACAGGTTGGAGGCGGAGTTGTATTCGCACCAAAGCCAAGAAGCTACAGATACACCCTGCCTAAGAAGCTGAGAATACTGGCAATGCTCTCAATGCTTTCATCAAAGGCTCAGGAAAAGGAACTGATCGTAATCGACGAAATCAAGTTCGAAGAGCCGAAGACAAAGGAAATGGTTAAGATGCTTGATGCAGTTAAGGCCGAAAAGAAAGCTTTAATC
>JAEDMR010000018.1 GCA_016302925.1 Bacillota bacterium | reverse complement strand
CAGTTCCAAGCCAAATGAAGATACTCCTGAAGAAAAAGAAGAATGACCAATTCCAATTTGTCGAATAGAAAGAAAGGAGAACGTAGTAGACAGTATTTTGTGTAAAGAAAGTAATAAATGCTTATTTTATAATACTTTCAGACATGTAATACAGTCTACTACTAAAAATAAGCAGTGGAAATATGCAAAATAGAACGGTTTCAGAAGGAAATCGGTGTTTCGGATTACCTGGAAGGATATGTGGCCGTGGAGGAATTCCTGGAATACTGCAAGGCCTGTCCCAATTACGATGCGACCTGGTCTTGCCCGCCCTTTGATTTCGATGTGGAAGGTTATTGGAAGCAGTTTTCACGTCTCCTGGTCATAGCCCGCAAAATCTATCTGCCCGACGGTATTTCGCAGGAGGAGGGTTTTCGTATCCTCGGCGATTTGAAGTCGGAAATGACCCGGGAACTGTTTGAAATGGAAGCGACCAACCCCGGCTCCGTTTCCCTCAGTGCCGGAAGCTGCAGCATCTGCAGGAATGAATCCGGATGCACCCGACCGGCCGGCCAGCCCTGCCGATATCCACAGACCATGCGGTATTCCATCGAAGCCCTGGGCGGCAACGTAGGTCTGACCGTGCAAAAGCTTCTGGGTCTGCAGCTGGAATGGATGGAGGATGGAAAGCTGCCATCCTACTTCGTGCTGGCGGGCGGGCTGCTGATGCCATAGATATGAAAAAATAAATTATGAATAAAACACAAGAGGCTGTTGCATTGCAACAGCCTCGTTTCATATTCACATTATTTCAACTGCAATTAGAACAATTATTTTACATACACCTTCGGCAGTCTCTGACCGAATGCACAGCAGATCTCGTAGTTGATGGTGCCGGTGGCTTTGGCGATGTCGTCTGCCAGAATGGTGTTCTTACCGTCGGTACCCATGATGATGACTTCGTCGCCGACCTTTACGTCAGGCACGTCGGTTACATCGACCATGCACTGATCCATGCAGATGTTTCCGGCAACCGGAGCCATGACACCGTTTACGATGACCTTGGCAAACTGAGAATACGGACGAGGATAACCGTCTGCATAGCCGAGAGCCAGCGTTGCGATTTTGCTCGGTTTCTCGGAGATATAGCGGCGGCCGTAACCGACGGAGAAGCCTGCAGGCACGTCCTTCAGATGTACGATATTGGCCTTGACGGACATGACCGGCTTGATGGACAGCTCGTTCACATCCACTTCATCGGAAGGATAGCAGCCGTAGAGGATGATGCCTGGGCGGCATGCATCGAAATGTACCGTCGGCAGTTCCATGATGGAAGCACTGTTGGCCAGGGTCTTCCATGGAATTTCCACACCGGCAGCCGTCAGCGCGTCGTAGAATTTATTGTACTTGGCTTCCTGCTCGTGGGAGTAAGTCTTATCGAAGGCGTCTGCCGTGGACATGTGGGAGAACAGGCCGCGAATCTTGAAATTCTTCAGGGCGGCAATCTTCTTTACATCTTCCACTGCAGCATCGATGTTGGCATCATCCGGCAGATAGCCGATTCTGCCCATACCGGTATCTACAGCAATCAGGCCTCTTACGGTCTTGCCTGCAGCGGCAGCGGCAGCATCGATGGCAGCGGCATTGGCTGCATCGCAGACAACCGGCGTGATGTCATAGTTCACGATGGTATCCGCATACATATCCGGGGTCAGTCCCAGCATGATGATTTCTTCTCTGGCGCCGGCTTCCCGCAGAGTGATGGCTTCCTGCAGGGTGGCGATGGCAAAAATCTTCACACCGTTTTCCCGGAGCACTTCTGCAACCTTAACGCTTCCGTGACCATAGGCGTCGGCTTTGATGACACCGATCATATCCCGGTCGCCGATTTTGGCGCGGATATTTTTAATGTTGTAATCCAGATTGGATAAGTTAACTTCGACCCATGCAGGCCGGATGGCTTCTTTGTACATTTCGAACCTCTCCTTTATCTTTCATTTATCGCTTCACAGAATATGATGTATACAATATCACCCATATTATATGCTTTGTTTTCTGCTTTTTCAAGGTGAATATAAGGGATTTTTCACAAAATCTGTTTGCATACCGGGCGGAAATGCGGTAAGCTATTTATACATGACTGTAATAGAAAAAAGAAGAATGGAATGAAAAGGAGTTTGGGAGTTACATATGGAGAGAGATAATTTCAGAAGTAAGACGGGATTCATCATCGCCTGCATCGGATCGGCAGTGGGGATGGGAAACATCTGGCTGTTCCCTGCCCGGGTATCTGCCTTCGGCGGCGCAGCGTTTCTGATCCCGTATTTTATCTGCGTACTGGTCATCGGTGTCACCGGCGTGGTGGGTGAGATGGCCTTTGGACGCGCCATGGGCGCGGGTCCTATGGGAGCCTTTGGAAAAGCAACGGACATGGCAGGAAAGGGAAAGAAGCTGGGGGAAGGCCTTTCTCTGGTTCCGGTGATCACCAGTCTGGCTCTGGCCATCGGATATTCTGTGGTCGTGGGCTGGATCCTGAAATACATGGTAGGATCCATCACCGGCAGCGTATTTCAGCCGCAGAACGTAGAGGAGTTCGGTGCAGCCTTCGGGGCGACCGCTTCATCCTTCGGCAGCGTGGGCTGGCACCTTCTGGGTCTGGCGCTGACCTTTCTGATTATGATTTACGGAATTTCCTCCGGTATTGAACGGGTCAATAAAGTAATGATGCCCCTGTTTTTCATCATGTTCGTGGGGATGGCCATCTACATCGGACAGCTTCCAGGCGCAGAGAAAGCCTATGCGTTTCTGCTGCATCCGGACTGGAGCCAGCTGTCCAATCCGAAGACCTGGGTTTATGCGCTGGGTCAGGCCTTTTTCTCCCTGTCGCTGGCAGGCTCCGGCACTCTGGTCTATGGCTCTTATCTGAAGAAAGACGTGGACATTCCGTCCAGCGCCAGAACGGTAGCCTTCTGGGATACCATGGCTGCGCTGGTTGCCGCGTTTACCATCATTCCGGCCATGGCAACCGCCGGGCAGGAACTGACCGGCGGCGGCCCGGGACTGATGTTTATCTTCCTGCCGAACGTGTTCGCACAGATGCCGGGTGGTCGGATTGTGATCATTGTGTTCTTCGTGGCCGTAACCTTCGCAGGACTCACCTCGCTGGTAAACTTGTTTGAAACGCCGGTGGAAGCCCTGCAGACCAAGCTGGGCTTTTCACGTCGAAAAGCCGTGGCTGTCATCGCAGCCGTCGGCTCTGTGATCGGTATCTGCATTGAAGGTATCGTGTCTGGCTGGATGGATATCTTCTCCGTATATCTGTGCCCGCTGGGCGCATTCCTGGCCGGCGTGCTCTTCTTCTGGGTCTGCGGCGACAAGTTCGTCCGGGAGCAAGTGGACATGGGTGCGAAACGGAAGCTGGGCAGATGGTTTACCTTCGGCAGCAAGTACCTGTTCTGTGGCCTGACCATTCTGGTGCTGGTACTGGGCACCCTGCTGGGCGGCATCGGCTGATGACAGCGGCAGCGGGAAAAGATGATTGCTTTCAAAAAATCTTGAATTCGTGATTGCGAAAAGTAATATAAGCAGCCGCCATAATCTTTCTCCGATTGAGGTCAAGTCGGGAAAAAAATATACGATGTCATCGTTGCGAAAGTTCATAAAAAAATTCGGAGAGCGGCTAATATTCCGAATGTGCTGCATACCGGAGATCTGAAGGAAGAGAACGGAATCGTCTTTCTGCCGCTGTATATGACACCGCTGCTGTAAATTAAAAACCGGGCTGTCGCATTAACGCAAACTGACCCCGGTATAAACTGACGTTGTATAGAATTCTTAAATTCCCGGATTCATACAACCTCACGACCGAAAAACGAAAAAAACAGTGCAAAATGTTGTATGAAGCATTGAATTTAATCAATTCATACAACGTAATTTCGAAAATCTTCACATTCCGTTGTAGAAATCACGAAAAGGAGTGAAATCATACAACATTGCACCTTGTTTTTTCGCCGTTTTCATGTCGAAAAAAAGGAATGTTGTAATTTCATTCAGAAAGAACGAAACCATACAACATCGTCCTCTGGTTCCTTTGGCGGAGACCTGAACAGCAATGTTTTTGCATGTAGATTTTACATGAAAAGAGGGCTGTCGCCCTAACGGTTTATCCGTTCATGCGACACCCCCGTTTAACAGGAGCAGCCTACAGCTGCTCCATCGCTCCGTCCATGGTAACGCCGTGCTTCACACGGTCCGCTTCCTCGGCCGCCTTGGCAGTGTTCCAGTGATCCATGGTTCCCACCAGATAGCCGGTGATGCGTCGGATCCTCTCGAAGGGAACCGGCTCGAACGCATAGTTCAGGTCGGCGAATTCCTCGTCGATATGGATGTCCAGTGTTTTCAGCTTGCGGTTATATTTCTTTTCCAGGTAGTCTACATAAGCCTGCTGCTCCCGCAGCGGCGCGTTTCCGGTGATTGTAACACTCATCTTTCCTTCCTCCATATTATATCTATATTTTGCAGTTTCTTTATTTATACAGTTATTATACCACTACATATAGTCATCAAACAACTAATTCAGAAAATCTCGGAAAAATAGAAGGAGAAAGTTATTGTCGTAAAGATCTCCTGCCACCCGGGACTCGGAAAAGGACTGGGCCAGGGTTTCCGAAAGGGACGGCATGAACATGGCCGTCAGCGGCGTGATGACCGCCAGAAAGACGAAAACATAGAAGAGACCGCTGATGATGCCCATGACGCCGCCCAGCAGCCAGTCGGTGAAGCCCAGGAACCCGCCCTGATACTGTTTCGAAAAGATTCGGCTCAGAAGGGCAGCCACAAGAGCCACAGCCAGCACAATGAGGAAGAACGAGAGAATCGTCAGGAAGGTATGGGTCAGCCGGAGAATCCCTTCCTCCGCCAGCATACCGGTCAGATCGGAGGACTGCTTCCGCAGAATGGAAGGCAGCATCTGATAAAGATCCGATTCCTCTACCGCAGTCGTAAGAGAAGCGGTCAGTTCTGCCTGGACCTTTTTTTCGATGAAGGTTCCCACGCCGGTATTGGCCAGCAGCCAGTCCCGCACATCATCGCAGAAGAGAAAGCCCAGCACCAGTGAAGCGATACAGCGCAGGAAGTTTACCACCGTCAGAGCAAACCCCTGCCGCATGGAGAAAAACACCGTCTCTGCGAAAAGAATCAAAACCATAATATCCATTACCATACGAATAGTACCCCCTGAAGCATCATAAACTTGGTATAGGACTATTTTACAGGAAAGGGCGGGAGAAAGCAATGGACAATCGAAATAACCCCTATGGACCGTATCTGCTGTATCTTCTGAGCCAGATGATGAAGGGAGGCACAGGTTTGCCGCCCATCGGACAGATTACCGGACAAAATCCACCCTCCCCGGCCCCGGCAAAGGCCGAAGCACTTCAGAATGCCAAAGAAACCGGGCCTGCGGAAGACGGCGGGAGAACGTATTTCGGGCAGGACGAAACGGGTTGCAGCTGGAGGCGGGAGGAACGGATCGACCTGCTGGAGAAATTTTGCAGAGAGGGCTGTTTTATGGCAAGGAAACACGGTCATTTCCTCATCGGACAGAGCCGGGAAGGCAGCTTCATCGCGATTCCGGGGCGGTTCCTTCTGGAAGAGCAGCCGGCAGGAGGCGTGACGGGGTTCACCTTATGGCAGCCGCTGGCCGGGGGAGAAGGGTTGTACGAAAGCCTGGAAACCATGGATGAGGAAGCGGCGAAGACCGTGTATGGCTACTGGATCGCCCGCCTGGACCCGAAAACCCTGACAATATCGGAAGCTTGAAGGGATTTTGTACACAAAATGCAGTTGAATGTTGGCGGAAAATGTGGTATTATTTTTAACGTATGAAAACGTATATGTCAGAAGCCCTGAAAGAGGCAGAAAAGGCGGCTGCGCTGGGAGAAATCCCCATAGGTGCGGTTGTGGTACGGGATGGCGAGATCATCGGACGAGGTCATAACATGACGGAGACGGATCGTGACCCCACAGCCCATGCGGAAATGATAGCCATCCGGCAGGCTGCACAGGCAGTGGGCGGCTGGAGACTGACGGGGTGCCGGATGTATGTGACGGCGGAGCCCTGCTGCATGTGTGCGGGCGCCATCGTCTGGGCCCGAATCGAAAAACTGTACATCGGAACCATGGAGCCCAAAAGCGGCGCCTGCGGCTCCCTGTTTAATATTGTGCAGGAGGAACGGCTCAACCACTATGTGGAAGTGGAAACTGGTCTCATGGAAGAACAGTGCCGACATATATTGAAAACCTTTTTCCGTCAGCGGAGAGAGGCAAACCGGCGGGACGGAAACTGGAAACAGAGAGAAAATACCCGACTTACGAAAGAAAAGGAATCGGAGGACACAGAAGAATGAAACGAGCTGGCAAGATTTTAAGCCTGGTAACACTGATCGTTGTACTTTCAACATCGCTATGTTTTGCAGGGGAGCTGACCCTGAAGGAGAGCTATCCGAAGGACGGCGCCACCGGAGCGTCCATAGAAAACCTGGGTGTGAAGCTGTATTTTGACAGCAGCATGACAGCAGAGAAGGCCGGAACAGCCAATGTAGAGGCATTTACCCTGACCGGACCGGATGGAAAGGAGCTGCCGACCAGAGTGCTGTATCCGGAAAAGGAAGAAGGCGTAGTGCTGGTTCTGCTGGATACCACTGCGGATCTGGATAAGGACGGCAAGGCAGATTATCAGACTGCCGTCAGCAACTCGGAGTACAAGCTGGTGATTTCCGGAGAACTGACGGATGATAACGGAAACACCCTGGGTCAGGATCAGACCATCACCTTCACGACGATCAACCAGCAGATCGCCATCATGGTAAATATGCTGATGATGGTTGTCATGTTCGGCGGAATGATGTTCATTTCCACCAAGCAGGCGAAGAAAGCTGCACAGGATGCAGGAAGAAAGCAGAAGGACGAAGCCTTTAATCCATATAAAGAAGCCAAGAGAACCGGAAAATCCGTTGCAGAGGTAATCGAACAGCACGAAAAGGAAGTAGCCCGTCAGGAACGGAAAGCCAAGAGAGCTGCGAAGGATGAAGACGATGATGTGGAGTGGATCGATGTGAACACCTACAGAGTTGCAAGAAAGCGTCCGATCTCCGAAGGCGGAAGCAGCTACATTACGGGAAGAAAGGCGCTGGCAGAAGCAAAGGCTGCGGAAGCCGCCGCAAGAAAGGCACAGAAGGCAGCAGCCAAGCGCAATGTAAAAAAAGGGAAAGGCAGAAAAAAGAAATAGAACGGCAATATGGATGAAATGAGAGGGGAACCTCTCATTTTGCCTACATGGATGGCAGAAATATCGATAGCAGAAATACCCGGTTTGGAGGTGAGGCTGTGACAGAGATTCATCTCAGAGCGTATGGAAAAATCAATTTATCTCTGGATGTGACGGGCGTGCGTCCCGACGGATTTCACGATTTGTCCACGGTAATGCAGCGGATTTCCCTGTATGACAGGATTCACATGGTCTGGGAGCCGGAGCGGAAAGGGAGTCCGGATCAGGAAGGGGATGGACCGCATCCGGAGAAAGGCCTGCGGATCCGGATGCGTACCAACCGTCCGTACCTGCCGACGGATGAAAGAAATCTGGCTTATAAAGCAGCCATGCTCATGGAAGAACGGTATGGACGGCAGGCAGGGGTGGGCAGCGGACAGCTGAACATCTCCATCGTGAAAAATATACCGGTGGCAGCCGGGCTGGCAGGCGGCAGCGGAAACGGGGCTGCAGTTCTCATCGGACTGAACCGGCTGTGGCATCTGGGACTGAATACCCGGCAGCTGTGCAGTCTGGGAGAGGAACTGGGTTCCGATGTCCCGTTCTGCATTCTGGTGCAGAATACCCGGTATCGGGCGGCACTGGCAACCGGCAGAGGAGAAGTACTTCGGCCCCTGCGAAAACCCATGAGGAAATATATCGTACTGGCGAAACCTCCTTTCGGTGTTTCTACGAAGGAAGTTTTTCGTCACATTGACGAATACCATGCGGAATGCCATCCTGACAATCAGGCACTGGTTCGGGGTCTGGCCGCAGGGAATCAGGAAGCTGTTTACAGAAATATGATCAACGTGCTGGAACTATATACGCTGCAGCATTATGAACCGGTAAAGAAGCTGAAAGAGATTTTCGCAGAAAAAACGCCGGCGGAGAAAGTGCTCATGAGCGGCAGCGGTCCTACGGTATTTGGAATTTATTCATCAGAAAGAGAAGCGAAAAAAGCATGTGAAACCATCCGCAGTC
The DNA here is from genome assembly GCA_016302925.1 of Bacillota bacterium. GTDB lineage: Bacteria > Bacillota > Clostridia > Peptostreptococcales > Anaerovoracaceae > RGIG7179. Next base: position 9,077 of record JAEDMR010000018.1, on the reverse strand, counting down.
TGCGGTATGAAGCGTACTGGGCAAGTACAGACGGAAGATAAAGAATAGTATGAGGTGAAAACTATGTTGAACTTTGATTTACAGAATCACAGACCACTTCGGGAGATCGTGTATGAAGAACTGAAGCGACAGATTTTGATCGGTGAAATCGCTCCGGGCACCAGAATGATGGAAGTGGAACTGGCAGATGTAATGGGCGTCAGCCGTACGCCGGTCCGGGAAGCCATCCGGAAACTGGAAAAAGAAGGACTGGTTACCATTGAACCGAGGAAAGGAGCTTATGCGTCCAACATCTCCATCAAAGATATGGTCGATGTACTGGAGGTCCGCCAGGGACTGGAGGGAATGGCTGCGGCCATCGCTTCCGGCAAGATTACGGAAGAACAGAAAGAAGAACTGCTGCGTGTCATCGAAAAATATAAGGTTGCAGTAGATTCAGAAAACATCGAAGAAATTATTCGGTATGACGAAGCGTTCCACTCTATGATTATCTCCATCAGCGGCAACAAGACGCTGATGCAAGTCTTTTCCACGGTACAGGAACTGGCGCTGCGGTTCCGCTATATTTATTACGATGATTTCAACCGGTATGAAAGCATGCCGAAGGAGCACCAGCGAATTGAAGAAGCGATCTTCAGCGGTGACGCCGAAAAAGCCCGTGTGGCAGCCGGCGATCACGTGGCTCGTCTGAAGGATTTCGTCATGAAGGAAGGAGAAAAGGTATTCGGCGGCGCGCATCCGGTGGAATAACCTGTACATGTCCGGGGGAGCAGATACATTGTATTTGCCCCCTTTTTTGATGCATGAAATGTTTCAATGAAAATATTTTAACACTTCTGCATATCCCTTCTGACTTGCGAATAGATTTATGGAGAGCGAGAATGATTGAACCGGCATGCAGGCTGCCGGACAGAAGGAAAGGGGACACACTATGAGCTACGAAAAGGACATTCCTGATTTTGCGCTGGTTCCTGCGAAAGAACCGGAAGAACGGATTTTGATTCCCATTACCCAGGGGGCCGTCTACTGCCCGGTGCAGGTGACCAATAAAACAGAAAAACCGAAGACCGTGATTACGCTGGAAGAGGATGTGCTGGTACCGGATACCCGGCCGGACTTGCGGGAGATTCTCCTGATCACCGGAAAAGTACGCCTGTCAAATCGGGAAATCGATCCGATGACGAAAAATGAAGATTCCGTCAGTCTGACCGGGGACGTGGATCTGCAGACGCTGTACATACCGGAAAAAGGCGGTGTTCACGGGCCGGTGATATCCATCAGCAGCCGACTGTCCTTCCGTGAGCAATGGCACATCAGCCTGGAACCGGGTGCATCCGTGCTGCTGGAGGCGAATGTAGATAAAATCGACTGGATGGTTATCAATGAGAGAAAATACCGTGTGAAGATCTCGCTGGGTGTTCGGGCGATTCAGTATCAGGACTGCAGGATTCAGCTCTTCGAAGGGATCACGGAAGAAAATCTGCAGACGCTGCGGGAAACGGTAGAGATTACCAGCGTGGATCTTCGGAAGAAAGATGTGCTTTCTGTTCGGGAGGACCTGGAAAAAAAGGATGGGGATGCCGCACCCCAGAACATCCTGATGCAGCATATTTCCATCGTCGAAAATTATAAACAGGCTGCCGGAGAAAAGGTAGTTATCAACGGCTTCATCTATGTCAATCTGCTGTATCGGGCAGCCGAAACGGAAGCTGCTTCTGAAAGCGGAGGAATATCCGCGGAGGAAAGCATACCCCTGGAACAGCAGGGCAGCAGCATGCAGCTTTGCCATCTGCAGGAGAGAGTGGAATTTACTCAGTTTATACCGCTGCCGCAGCCGGGACAGTGGAGCGGAAGCAGCGTCTGCTTTGATGACAGTGATCTGAAGGTAAAGCTTGTGCAGAATGAAGAAGGCGAAGAGGTGTTACGACTGGAGGGAGATATCACCACATGGGTGAATCTGTACCGGAATGTGGAGAAGGAAATTATCGTTGACGGATATCACAAGGAAAAGAACTTTGTATGTGACTTCGAGGAGGCTTCCTGCAGAACACTGATGGGAACCGCAGCGGGAGAAACCACTGTCCGGGAGATCATTTCACTGGAAATCCCCCACGGAGAAGCGGAAGAGGTCATGTATGCAGCCGGAGAGGTTCTGGACAGCGAAAGCCGGGCAGAAAACGGAAAAATTATCACAGAAGGCATTCTGTGCGGCAAGATAATCTGCAGGGCGGCAGCCGGAGGTGAGATGGCATCCGGATCCGCCGAAACTGATACATATTTTGCAGTGAGCCGTGATCTGCCGTTCCGCTGCGTTACAGCACTGCCCCAGCTCGAAGGAGACGAAACGGTGACTTCGAGAATCTATCTGAAGGATTTCTGGGCTGATAAAATCAGCAGTAAACAGCTGGAACTGAATGCGGCAGTTATGGTGTGCAGTGATGCCATGCGGCAGACTCCGCTGCCGGTCCTGAAGAACCCTGCTTTCGAAGAAATCCGCGGAGAACGGAAGTCGAAACCCATGGCAGTGTATATTGCAAGACCGGAAGATACCCTGTGGTCTATTGCCAAGCGCTTTCAGTCTACGGTGGATACGATATGTCAGATCAATCAGATCGAGGAAGGAACTCTGATGCCGGGTCAGAAGCTTCTGATTCTCCGCTAAAAAGAAAAAGAACCGGCACAGGTATATTTTCTGCAGGATGGTCTATACTCCTTACGCCTGATAAAACACGGGCGAGAGGGGTATATTATGAAAAAATTATTCAGAAAGTGTGTAAGTCATAAAATCAAACTGGAGTGGCAGCTTACCCTGGTGGTTTTGCTGGCACTCCTTACTATGTCTGTAATGAGCAGCTATATAGACAGCGGTCGTGATACAGGAGACCGGACCGTTTCTGTCGGAGCCTCCGGAGTGGCTGCACATGAAGGAATCCTACGACTTCATGTGATTGCAAACAGCGACAGCGAAGAAGATCAGGCACTGAAGCTGCAGGTGAGAAACAGGGTTCTGGTTGGAATTCAGGATGGTCTTGCGGACTGTTTCGCCGGAGATCCGGGATGTACGGAAATAAGCGGTGCAGCCGGAATATCGGATCTGCAGCTTTCGGAGCAGGATCGGACAGAACAGATCAGAACATGGGTGAGCCGTCACATGGAAGAGATTCAGGGATGGGCAGAAGAGGAAGTGAGAGCACAGGGATACAGTTACACCGTGAAAGCGGATCTGGGGATCACCTGGATTCCCGAAAAGGAATACGGTGGGATTTACTTTCCTGCCGGAAACTACGAAGCATTGCGGATTGTGATTGGTGAGGGAAAGGGACAGAACTGGTGGTGTGTCATCTTCCCGCCGCTGTGTCTCATAGAAGGCTGCAACGAGGAAGAGGCAGCCAGGCTGGAAAAACTGTACGGAGACAAAGTGATTCTGAAATTCAAAATACTGGAGCTTCTGCGTTCCTGAAGGCAAACCGAAAAATCCCCGCCGGATCTGTGCTCGGCAGGGATTTTTCGGTTTGTAAAGTTTATGGAAATGAAAAAGTTAAGTTATTAGCTTTGAAAACTGCAAATTATTGTTTACTGCTGCCCCTGCTGGCCGGGCTGTCCCGACTGGCTGGGCTGTCCCGACTGGCTGGGCTGTCCCGACTGGCCGGAAGCGGAGCTTTCCGGTATATCCTTGGAATCCTCCAGTACAACCGGAATTTCAATCAGCTTGTTTTCCCGTACAATCGTAAACGTGACCTTGTCTCCTACGCTGTGCTTCTGAACCAGGCTGATGAGCTGAGAGCCGCTGGTAATCTTGGTGTCATCCAGATAGTAGATCATGTCGCCCTTCTGCAGGCCGGCTTTCTTTGCGTTATTACCTGTAACATCCATGATGTAGACACCTGTAATCTGCACGCCATACTGCATTGCCTTCGAAGCGTTGGTCAGATCCAGAATGGAGATTCCTGCTGCAGGACGCCCCTCCACGTATCCGTTTGCAATGAGAGAATCCGATACCTGCTTTACCAGATCGGACGGAATGGCAAATCCCAGTCCTTCTGCTTCGGAACTTGCGGATTTCGCTACGACGACACCGATCAGATTTCCGCTCTGGTCGAAAAGGCCGCCGCCGGAGTTGCCCGGGCTGATGGAAGCGCTGGTCTGAATCAGCGTCATGGTCTTTCCATCTACAGTGATTTCACGTTCCAGTCCGCTGACAATACCTTCAGAAGCACTGCCTGCCAGAGTTCCCATAGGGTTTCCGATGGCCACGGTCAGATCGCCCACATTCAGTGCGGAACTGTCGCCGAAGGCTACCGGAATCAAACCTGTCTTTTCTATTTTAATAACAGCTACATCGGTCTGCTCATCCGTGGCAACCAGTTCAGCCGCTACTTCTGTACCGTCATGGAGTGTCACCTTGATATTGCTTGCACCTTCAATAACGTGATTATTGGTAACGATATATCCGTCTTCAGAGATGATGACACCGCTGCCTGCACCCTGTGTAACATACTGTCCGAACCAGGAGTCTGTAGATACGGATTCTGTGACGATGGCTACCACAGAGTTTTCATTCTTTGCCACAATCTCCTGCACGGAAAGGGTGCTTCCCGTATTTTGTGCCAGGTTGTAGTTCGTGGTAGTAATGGACTTGTCAATGGTAGTGCCGCCGAACATACTCATCGCTGCGGCATAGGCACCGGCGCCGATAACCGCCGAAAAAACCATGGCGAATATCAGAGTGACGACGAAAGCCTTTCTGGTCACGTACTTCGGTTCTTTCTTTTTCTTAGTCATATCCTGTGGAGCAGAATCATCTGCATCATAGATCGTGCGTGCTGTATTTTCTGCCTGCGGCTTGGGATCTGTCATTATGAATCCTCTTTCGTCGCTTTCGCTGTTTCCAAATCTGTTCCAATCGTCCATTCCTTTGTACCTCCTTCTGAAGATGCTTAAATTATATACATCTTTTGTGTAATTTTAGTGTAAAAAAAATGAGAAGTATGATAAAATGATATGATGTATTCAGAATCAATTTGTGTTGACAGATGCGATGCAGGGGAATATATATAGTATGGAAAGAGAACAGCGGGAATATACCAGCTGGTGCAGTCAGGATCTTTCGGAAGAACTGCGGCGCCAGCTGCTTGAAATAAAAGAAAATGAAGAAGAAATATACGACAGATTCTGCAGGGATCTGACCTTTGGCACTTCCGGTATGCGCGGACGCATGGGCGTGGGGACCTGCAGGATGAATTCAGTGGTGGTGCGCAGGGCGACCCTGGGTATTGCCGATTACGTCGGCAGGCGGTATGCACAGCCGGCTGTCGTGGTCAGTTATGATACCCGCATGCATTCAGAGGAGTTCGCCCATGTCACGGCAGAAACCCTGGCGGAAAGAGGAATTGATGCCTGGATCATGAGCGGTCCGCAGCCGGTGCCGCTGCTGTCGTTTGCTGTCCGGCGAATGGGCCTCGCCGGCGGAATCATGATTACGGCGAGCCATAATCCGAGAGAGTATAACGGATATAAAGTGTATGACCATTTCGGCAATCAGATCGATGACGAAAAGGCCAGACGAATCGAAGCATGTATCGAAAGTCACGGCTATTTCGAGAAGGAAGAGAATGGTCTGCAAACACGCGGCAGAATCCGGACGGTTCCGGCAGATATCATAGAGAGGTATCGAAACAGCATTTCGGATTGTGCAGCCTGGTGGAAGGAAGATATTTCGGAATGCAGAAAAGCCATGGGAAGCTTGTCGGTTATCTATACGCCGCTGAACGGCACCGGCCTATCCCATGTGCCGGAGATCCTGAAGCGCCTTGGCATAAAGGATGTGGAGATTGTGGAATGCCAGAAGAGCGGAGATGGTCTGTTCGCCACCTGCCCTTCTCCCAATCCGGAGAACCGGAAGGCATTTGCTGAAGCAGAGAAACTGGCAAAAAAAAGAATTGCCGAAGGCAGAAAGCCTGCCGACCTGCTCCTTGCCACAGACCCGGACAGCGACAGAATGGGTGCCATGGTGAGAGATGGGAGCGAATATGTTTTGCTCAGCGGAAATCAGGCAGGAGAACTGATCTTTGATTATCTCTGCGATGCCGTGGGCGGGCCGGACGGAAAAAACCTGGAACACCGGGTCGTTTATAAATCGCTGGTTTCCAGCCCCCTGGCAGACCGGATCGGTCAGGTACGGGGCGTTACCGTGGAAAATACTCTGACCGGGTTCAAGAATATCGCCCTGAAGATGGAACAGCTTCGCCAGGCGGGCCGGGAGGAGGACTTTCTGTTCGGTTTCGAGGAAAGTCACGGCTATCTGTACGGAACCTATACAAGGGATAAGGACGGCGTGATGGCCTGTCAGCTGCTTTGCCTGACGGCAGGGTGCTGCATGCGGCAAAATCTGACGCTGACAGAAAAGCTGGATCGGCTGCATGGTACTTACGGATACATGGAAACGAGAGCCGGAGCACTGCATTTCCAGAGAGAAAAGGATCGGAAGGTGATGGCGGATATCATGGAGGATTTGTTTGCAGGCAGTCTGAAGACGGTATGGGGCCTTCCGGTGGAGATAGATCGGACCTATGAAAAGGAAAGGGTTTTTCAGGGAACAGTGAAGAAGAGTGAAGCGTCCGGAGAAGAAGGGCGCGGCAGACAGCACCGGTTTGTCATCCGTCCCTCCGGAACAGAGCTGAAGCTGAAGTCCTATGTGTTTGCGGAGGGGCAGAATCAGGAGGACGCCTCCGAGGCTGCGGATGCTATTCTGAAGGAACTGTCTGCGTGGCTGAATATGAAAAAAGAGGAGAAAACGGAATATGAGTAAAGTAGTAACCGCAATCGATAAAAGTGGATCTTTCCGGGTGTATATGACCATTTCCACGGATTTGACGGAAACGGCACGGAAGATTCATGAAACCACGCCGCTGGCCACAGCCGGACTGGGGAGAGTGCTGACCGGTGCCGGTCTGATGGGACTGCTTCTGAAAAATGAAGGCGACAAGCTGACGGTACTTTTCAAGGGAGACGGTCCGGCGCAGCAGATTCTCGCCACGGCCGACGGAGGCGGACATGTGAAGGGCTACATCGCCAATCCGGATGTGGATTTGCCGCTGCGGCCTGACGGCAAGCTGGATGTGGGCGGTTCTCTGGGCGTGGGACAGCTGACGGTGATCAAGGATCTCGGTCTGCGAGAGCCGTATATTGGGAAAATCGCACTGGTCTCAGGCGAAATCGCCGAGGATCTGACCGCTTACTATTATATCTCGGAGCAGCAGAACACAGCCATCTCTCTTGGTGTAAAGATTGATACTGACTATTCGGTACGCTGCAGCGGAGGAATGATTATCCAGATGCTGCCGGATGCGGAGGAGGGAGCTGTGGATGCTCTGGAAGAAGTCATCGGAAAGATGAAGCCTGTGACCACACTGATCGAAGAGGTGATGGCGGCAGGTTCGGTGCGCAGTGAAGAAGGGCTGGTTACGGATCTCCTCAATCATACTTTCCGGGAAATGCCGGAGGAATATCAGCCTGAAGTATTGGAAATACGGGATCTGAACTGGGTTTGCGACTGCTCTGAGGAACGGCTGGAGCAGGTTCTCATGACCATCGGCTCGCAGGATCTCCGGGAAATTATAGAAGAAGACGGACAGGCGGAGCTGGTCTGCCAGTTCTGCCGCAAGGCATACCATTTCGACAAGGAACATCTGCTGAGCATTCTGAACAGCGTGGAGAAGGCATAATATAGAAGACAGAAAGCAAAAGGAGGCATTGTGTATGGATTTATGTAAGACGTCTGAGGCAGAGCAGACGGGACGAAAGAGAATCGGCATCATTTTCGGGGGGAGATCGGGGGAACATGAGGTGTCCCTGCTGTCTGCAGCGTCCGTCATCCGGGCCATGAACCGGGAAAAGTATGATCTGGTGTACATCGGTATTACAAAAAAAGGAAAATGGCTGCTTTTTGATGGTTCTGTGGAAGCCATTGAAGACGGCAGTTGGGAAGAAACGGCGGTTCCGCTGGATCTGAGCCGACTGACAGAGGTGATGGATTTCGCCCTGCCGGTTGTACACGGACCTTACTGTGAGGATGGAAAGCTGCAGGGACTGCTGGAAATGGCAGATATTCCTTACGGGGGCTGCGGCGTACTGGCATCGGCTGTAGCCATGGATAAGGCACTGGCCAAGGATGTATTTCTGTGCCATGGGCTTCCGATATGCCGCCATCTGCTGGTGAGCAGATATCAGATTCAGACTGCACCGGAGGGGATCCGCAGCCGGGTGGAGGCGGAGCTCGGGTATCCCTGCTTCGTCAAGCCGGCGAATATGGGATCCAGTGTGGGTATCAGCAAGGCTGCAGACGGCAATTCGCTGCAGAGGGCACTGGAACTGGCTGCTCGTTACGACCGGAGAATCATCATTGAAGAGGGAGTTTCCTGCCGGGAGGTGGAAACGGCGGTGATAGGCAGTGAATTTCCGGAAGTGGCGGCAGTGGGAGAAATTCTTTCGGGTGGCGAATTCTATGACTATACCGCCAAGTATACCGACGGTGTTTCCGCAATGTCCATTCCTGCCAGCCTGCCGGAGGAAACAACCCGCCAGATTCAGCAGCTGGCCCTGAAGGCCTATAAGGCTATTGATGGGGACGGGTATGCCAGAATAGACTTTTTCATCGAGAAGGAAACGGGAAAGATTTATCTGAACGAAATCAACACGCTGCCGGGCTGCACGAAATACAGCATGTTTCCTCTGCTGTGGAAGGAGACCGGCCTGGAATACGACAAACTTCTGGAAAGGATTATAGAAACAGGATATGAGAGATATTACGATAAAAATCACAGGGAAGCAGGTTTATGAAAACCATGAAGAGGATCAGATGGAGTTTATTACCGACGGAAAGATCTATCAGAGAAACAATGCAGTGTATATGATCTACGACGAAAGTGAGGTGTCCGGCATGGAAGGGTGCAAGACCACCCTGAAGCTTTCCGGAGATACACTGCGTCTGAAACGGATCGGAGAAGGCGGCAGCGGCAGTGAACTGTATTTTGAAAAAAACCAGAGGTTCTGCAGCACATAGGATACACCGTATGGCC
>JAEDMR010000188.1 GCA_016302925.1 Bacillota bacterium | reverse complement strand
TTACCGCCTCTTTTTCTTCGTTTTTCTTTCCAAAATCTATTTTCCCCATCGGCTTCTTTTCTGCCCTGCGCTTCCAAAGTGCGTCAGTTCCGGTGCTCTCCGGATGGAAAAGATTCAGCCGAAGTGCATTGGTACAGACACAGACGCTGGACAGGCTCATAGCTGCCGCACCAAACATCGGGTTCAGCAGCGGACCGCCGAAAAGATACCAAAGCCCGGCTGCCAGCGGAATGCCGATGACATTGTAGATAAAGGCCCAGAACAGATTCTGATGAATATTCCGGATGGTCTGACGGGAAATGCGGATTCCTCTTACCACATCCATCAGACTGGATTTCATCAGCACCACATCAGCCGCTTCCAGCGCCACATCGGCTCCGGCTCCGATGGCGATCCCCACATCTGCCCGGGTCAGAGCCGGTGCATCGTTGATGCCGTCTCCCACCATGGCCGTGCTGCCTCGCCGGGAAAGGCTGCGGATCACAGCTTCCTTCTCCTGCGGCAGTACATCGGAAATGACCCCATCCACGCCGGTCTGGTCCGCAATGGCTGCTGCCGTTCTGCTGTTATCTCCTGTCAGCATGATGACCTCGATGCCCATCTGCTTCAGCTGCCTGATGGCAGCAGCACTGTCTTCCTTCACCACGTCAGCTGCAGCGACAATGCCCAGGAATCTGTCTTCCTGTGCGAAATACAGCGGTGTTTTCCCTGCTTCCGCCAGGATTTCGCCGCGTCTGCGGTCTGCCTCTGTGAGAATCCCTTTCTCTGTCATCAGCACAGCATTTCCGCCCCAGGTCAGTCTTCCGTCTATGCGGCCTTCCACCCCGGCACCCGGCAGGGCACGAAATCCTGCAGTCCCGCTCCATTCTATGGCCTGTTCTGCGGCATGCTCCAGCACCGCCTTTGCCAGCGGGTGCTCGCTGCCGGCTTCCAGTGCCGCTGCCACCGAAAGCAGTTCCTCCGCCGTCACGCCCTCTGCCGGTAAAATATCCGTCACATGAGGCTTTCCTTCCGTAATGGTACCCGTTTTATCCAGCACCACAGTCCGGACCCTGCCTGCCGCTTCCAGAGACGCCGCGGTCTTGAACAGGATTCCGTTTCGGGCTCCCACGCCGTTTCCAACCATAACGGCAACAGGCGTGGCCAGCCCCAGGGCACACGGACAGCTGATGACCAGCACGCTGATGGCGCGAGCCAGAGCAAATCCGAAGGTCTGCCCCGTAATGATCCAGCCTGCACCGGTGAGCAGTGCAATGAGGATCACCACCGGAACGAACACACCCGATACCCGGTCCGCCACCTTTGCGATGGGTGCTTTGGTGGCTGCAGCGTCCTCCACCATCTGAATGATCTGCTGGATGGTAGTGTCTGCACCCACCCGGGTCGCCCGGCACTTCAAAAATCCGCTGGTATTCATCGTGCCGCTGCTGACGGTGCTGCCGGCTTCCTTATCCACCGGAATGCTCTCCCCGGTCAGAGCCGATTCATCCACTGCGCTCTGCCCTTCTTCCACAATGCCGTCTACCGGAATGCTTTCCCCCGGACGAACCACGAAAAGATCCCCGGTCTGCACTTCCTCCACCGGAACCGTTACCTCTGCACCATCCCGGATCAGAACCGCTGTCTTTGGTGCCAGGTCCATCAGTGCGCGGATGGCATCGGTGGTCTTGCCCTTACTCCGGGCCTCCAGTGTCTTTCCCACTGTAATCAGTGTCAGAATCGTGGCCGCCGACTCGAAATAAAAATCATTCATATATACGCGGGCGGCGTCGATGCTGTCTTCCGCCGCAACGCACATGGCAAACAGCGCCCAGGTACTGTAGAGGAAGGCCGCACCGGCACCCATGGCCACCAGGGTGTCCATGTTCGGTGCCCGGTGCAGGACTCCTTTCAGGCCGCTGATGAAGAACTTTTTATTGACGATCATCACGGCCAGAGTCAGCAGAAGCTGATAGAGGCCGTTTACCATCGGATTGTGCAGCACCATCGGAACCGGCCAGCCCCACATATGATGCCCCATGCTCACATACATCAGCGGCACCAGCAGACAGAGGCTGAGGATCAGCCGCCGGATTAGAACCGGCGTCTCATGATCTTCCAGCATCTCTGAACCATGACTCTGACCCGCACCGTGCCCCGACCCGGAAGAAGAACCCCGGGCAGGCGGATTTTGCGAAGAAAGCTCCGGCTCCGCACCGTAGCCTGCATCAGAGACCGCTTTGCAGATAGCTCTCGTCAGATCCCGAGCATCCTCGCCCCGGATACCCTCTTCATATTCCACGCCCATGCTGTTTGTCAGCAGGCTCACGGCCACCGACCGGACACCGGGCACACCTACCACGGCTTTTTCCACACGGCTGCTACAGGCGGCGCAGCTCATGCCGGTTACTTTGAATCGTTCCATTTTATTCTCCCCCTGTTATCCTCTTGACATCTTTTCCATCAGCTGCAGAGCTTCTTCCACTTTTTCTGTCCGCTCTGCTTCCGTTCCGCTTTCAATGGCAGCACTGACGCAGCACCGGATGTGGGCTTCCAGGATCTGCTGGTTGGCGCTTTTCAGCAGCGCCTGGGCTGCCAGAAGCTGAGTGGAAATGTCCACACAGTACTGATCTTCCTCGATCATCTTCAGCACCGCGTCCAGCTGGCCGCGGGCAATTTTTATCTTATGGGATACGCTTTTTTTCTCTGCTTTCATGTATTCTCTCCTCAGAAACTACGAGTATTCACGTTTTACATGTTCCATATACCCTACCCCCGTGGGGTATTAAACATTTTTTTAATATCTGATACAACGTTAAGTGCTTCAGCGATTACTACTTTCACTTCGATCCGCGTACATTCGGAAATTCAAACTTTTTCAAACGACTTTTTTCTGCAAGATACAACTTTTCTGCAAATGTGAAAAGACCGGAGATACGTTCCGGTTCTTCTTCTGCCAGCTTTTTTGATGAGTTCCCATATAGGCCATGTACCCTGCGAACAGGTCAAAATCCTTCACATGTTCCTTCCTGGTCGCTTCGTCTCAATCCATATACCCGATATATCCAGCAAAATATTTTGAATCCGCCCGGAAAAATGTATTTACCGCAACGACACAGGCATCTATTTCATTCATAATATTTCTTCAATTGAATTACTTAATTATAAAAGCGCTGGAACAACATTTCCCAGTTATTCCAACGCTTTTACCATGTCTGCACACCCTCGCAGAATGCGAACATGGTTCGCTCTCAGGTTTGATCTCTATAATAAATGTAATCGTCTTCATGGCAACGTCAGTAAACTCTACCGGCATCGCTTTTGCGATATTATCGTTTACATTTATTTACCTTTTCTTTTGTCATTTAACATAAGCATAATCAATACCAGAAGATAAATAATTATACTTGCAGCAATCAATACCAGAACAAATTCATTTATGGGTAGAAATGCCGCTATCAAAAAAAGCACAACAGCTAATGCTGCAAAGATAAAGATCGTAACTACTAATGCCCATATACAATAATGAATCATATTATTTCTCCTTAATACAAACTAAGAAAGACTTCATCCATTTCTAATGTTGTTGCGTTGAAACTTATTCCACCACTTTTCCAACTTACTGAAGGTGTAATAAGTACGGTTTGGTGTCCATATTTACATGTAACTTCAACCTCGGAAAAGCTTGATCTTTTCAAAATAACAAACATTCTTTCAAAAGCTTCTTTACTAATAAATACTTTTTGAACAGGAGGTTTGTGACAAATTTTCAAAACTTTTATTTAATTTTATTTGATAAAGGTCAGATTGTTGTTCAAAAAATCGATCAGTTCCTGGCCCTGCAGCCTGCTTTCGCCTCTCGTATACACAGTTAAAAGGTAATTGCCTTTCAATACATATATCGATGTAACCGCATCTCTTTCATTGTTAAAATACTGGCCTTCATTTCCAAGCAGGTTCACCTCTTCGCAAGAGGTGTTTTCATTATCAACGGAGATTACCGTTGACGCACTGTTTTGCTCCAACATAATGGATTTTTCCTCGTTTTCATAAACGATG
>JAEDMR010000187.1 GCA_016302925.1 Bacillota bacterium | reverse complement strand
GTCAAACCCCAGGAAGGTTGCAAACGGTATGGTGAAGCCGTCCCGCTTCATGGGCGTGCCGCACTCGGGACAATCCTTTTCCGGCATGTCAATGCCGCAGTCATACAGGTTCATATCCCCCCACTCCAGATGTTTGCAGTGAGGACAGATGTAATGTGGCTCCAGCGGATTTACCTCGGTGATGCCGGCCATGGTGGCAGCCAGAGAGGAACCGACGGATCCCCGGGAGCCCACCAGATAGCCGTCCTCGTTGGACTTATGCACCAGCATCTGGGCCGATACATACATGACCGCGTAGCCGTTATTGATAATAGAAGAAAGTTCTTTCTCCAGACGTTCTCCGATCCGGTCCGGCAGCGGATCGCCGTACATCTCATGGGCTTTTTCCATGCAGGTGGTCCGCAGGGTTTCTTCCGCACCGTCGATTTTCGGCGGGAATTTTCCTTTTGGAACCGGCAAAATCCCCCCGTCACACATATCTGCAATCAAATTGGTGTTATCGATGACCACCCGTTTTGCCGTCTCTTCTCCCAGATAGCTGAATTCCTCCAGCATCTCATCGGTAGTTCGGAGATAGAGACCTGTTCCGTTTTCTGCATCCTTGAAGCCCTGTCCGGCCATGAGGATGTTCCGGTAGATGGCTGCGGTCTCATCCTGATAGTGGGCATCGGTGGTGGCAACCACCGGCTTGCCCAGCTTGTCAGCCAGTGTCACGATTCTCCGGTTGATGTCCTTCAGTTCATCGTAGCCGGAGACACGGTTCTGCTCGATGAGGAACCGGTTGTTGATCAGGGGCTGGATCTCCAGATAGTCATACCGGCTGGCAATCCGTTCGATTTCTTCCTCCGGCTTGCCGTCCAGCACCGCCCGGTAGATCTCGCCGGCTTCACAGGCGCCGCCAACAAGAATACCCTCTCTGTGGGCTTCCAGTACGGACCACGGCAGCCGGGGCCGCCGGTAAAAATAGTCGATATGGGAAAAAGAAACCAGCTTATAGATGTTTTTCAGTCCCTCCTGAGTGGCCGCCAGCAGGATAATGTGATTGGTACCCTTCTTTTTATAGTCAATGCTTCCATCTTCTTTGATGCAGTCGCTGTCATCGAAGACATAGCCTTCCATGCCATAAAGGATCTTGATGGGCCGGCCCTTTTCCGCCTGCTTCTTGGCTTCCTTGGCTGCATCCGGGAAGGCCTGGACCACGCCGTGGTCCGTGATGGCCACGGCTGGCTGTCCCCAGGCAGCTGCTTTTCCCACGATATCCGACACCTCGTTGAGGCCGTCCATGGCGCTCATTTTGGTATGGGCATGAAGTTCCACCCGCTTGCCGATCTCACAGGTATCCTTCCGGTTGTCACCCAGAGACTTGTCTGTCTTTTCGATGTCCTTCATCATGATGGTGTTCATGTTCTCGAAGGTATCGAACTGAACTTCGCCGCGAATCTTCACGCCGGCACCGGGCTTCAGCAGGTCGTCGATTTCTTTCCATTTGTTCTCGGAAGCAAAGCATTTGCAGCAGATGGTGGTCTTTTCATCCGTGATCAGCAGGGTAATCAGAAAGTTGCCGCTGCGGATAACTCGGTGGTCTTTTTTGAACAGGATGCCTTCCACGATGACCGTACCCAGAGACGGATCAATGTCCATGAGGGCTGTATTGGCATCGCCCACAATATCGTGCCCCATGATTCGGTTGCCTTCTGCCGGAAGTTCCTTTTCTTTGCGCTTCCAGCCGCCCTTGCCGCTCTGGCCTCCGAAACCGCTGCTCTGGCCGCCAAAACCGCCGCCTCCCGCCGTGCCGGATGGGCCGGAGGATGGATTTTGGGAAGCCTGTTTCTGCTTCGCCTCCTTATATTTCTTCATGGATTCTTCGATATCCTGCTTTTCGCCGGCTTCTATTTCATCGTGGATCTGTTCGTAGATATCTTCATTGTTAATGAAAGAAACGGATGTCTGTATGCCGAAAGTCTCTTCCAGCAGATGTTCGAAGAGTTTTTTCACCTTTTCATTGAGCTGCTGGGTGCTGACCTTGCCGATGGCCTCGATCTCCAGGTGCTTTCCGTCGAACTGAAAGTGGTTTTCACGGATGGTTTTCGTAATCGCCGTGTATTCCCCGTTGACGATTTCAATCATGTGGGGGATGAACAGGCGTACGATGTCTTCTGGTCGGAGCACCACATTTTCATAGGAATAGTTCAGCTTCACGCCCCGGATGCCTTCCAGCTTGTGAATCAGGGTCGCCTTCAGCTTTTCCATATCCAGATGAGGCATGACAAAATTAAGGGTCATGTCAATGGACAAAACCCCTGTATCTTTGTGGATGACCGCCCGGTCTATGGAATATGCAAGCGAGTCTTTCGGGTAGTCGCCGATGGACTCCCAGCTGACCGCGTTTTCGATAATCTGTTTCATTCTGCTTCCTCGATCAATGCTTCTTCGATCAAATTCATCAGCGCAGGTACGATTTCATCTTCCGGTACGCTGCCGATGATCTCACCCTTTGCAAACAGCAGGCCTTTGCCGTCTCCGCCAGCCACGCCGAAATCTGCTTCCCTGGCTTCTCCCGGTCCGTTGACCGCACAGCCCATGACTGCTACGGTAAGCGAACGGGGCGTTCTGCCGGCCGCCGCCGCATCCGCATTCCGCCGTGTTTCCAGATGGTCCAGCTGCCGCTCGATTTCGGAGGCCAGGGCTTCCAGGTTGATCTTCGTCCTGCCGCAGGTCGGGCAGGACACCAGGTTCACGGCGGATTTCCGCAGGCCCAGGCTGCGCAGAATCTCTTTGGCGAAGTAAACTTCCTCCACCGGATCGGCCGTCAGCGATACCCGCACGGTATCCCCGATGCCTGCCAGCAGCAGTCCGCCGATTCCCACCGCAGATTTGACCTTGCCTCTGCCCGGTGTACCGGCTTCGGTAATACCGATATGCATCGGATGATCGGTGGCGGCTGCCAGGATTTTATGCGCCTCGTAATTCATGCGTACATTGGAGGACTTCAGGGAAACCACTAGATTGTCATATCCCATATCCTCGATCCGCTGAAGGTTCCGCAGGGCGCTCTCCGCCAGGCCTTCCGCCGTCACGCCGCCGCAGCGCTGCAGAATGTCCTCCTCCAGAGATCCCGAATTGACACCGACCCGGATGGGGATCTGCCGCTGCCGGGCTGCGTCCACCACAGCCTTTACCCTGTCCCTGCTGCCGATGTTTCCCGGATTGATTCTGACCTTATCGGCGCCGGCTTCGATGGAAGCGATGGCCAACCGGTAGTCGAAATGGATGTCGGCTACCATGGGAATATGAATTTTTTTCTTAACCCGTCCAAGGACCTCTGCAGACTCCCTGTCGGGTACCGCCATGCGGATGATCTGGCATCCGGCATCCTCCAGTCTGGCAATCTGCTCCAGCAGTGCCTTCTCATCTCTGGAATCCACGTTGGTCATGGACTGTATGGTAATCGGTGCGCCGCCGCCGATGGCCACGCCGCCGCAGTTCACTTGTTTCGTCATTTCAATCTCCTTCTTCATCTGACCGGTGTTCCCCAAATCATCCGAAAATCCTGGTCACGTCATTCAATGTTACATAGATCATCAGTCCGAACAGAAGCGCCATTCCGATCATGTGTACGGTTCCTTCCACTTTTGCACTGACGCTTCTTCCTGTTACCATGGTGAAAATGACGAAGAGGATTCTTCCGCCATCCAGTGCCGGCAGCGGAAGCATATTGATGATGGCCAGGTTGACGCAGATCAGCGCAATCAGAAAACCATAATACCAGAAGCCCAGCGTTTCCGTCTGATTTACCATCTGTACCATGCCCACCGGTCCGGACAGATCATCGGCGCCCGCCTCCCCGCTGATGAGCATTCCGATGGATTGAAACATCAGCTTCACCATATTCCAGGTGGCTTCACAGCCGTCCACCAGGGCTTTTGCCGGATTGTGGCTGATCTTCGATGTGATGCCGATCACATACCGTTCTCCTGCATCCTTACCGTCTGCATCGGTCATCTGCTGCAGCACCACATAGCAGTTGTTGGCATTGCTGCCCTCGGCT
>JAEDMR010000017.1 GCA_016302925.1 Bacillota bacterium | reverse complement strand
AAAATTGTTGTCAGGATTACTCTTCCGGCAGCAATAATCTATAATTTTTCCGGAATGGAACTGGATCTTTCCATGCTCTTTGTTGCTGTACTCGGTTTCAGCGGAGGCCTTCTGTACATGATTCTCGGCTTTTTATCCGGCCTTCGCAGTGAAAAGAATATCCGTGCCTTTCAGATTCTCAATCTGTCCGGCTACAATATCGGAAACTTTGCCCTGCCATTTACACAGAGTTTCTTAGGACCTGCAGGCATCATAACCACCAGTCTTTTTGATACAGGAAATGCGTTTATCTGCATGGGCTCATCCTATGCGATTGCTTCTTCTGTGAAAGGTGGAAAAACCCGTCACCTTGCCCTGCGGATTTTCAAAACACTGTTTTCTTCCATACCTTTTGATACCTATCTTGTCATGATTGCACTCTGCCTTCTGCATCTGACGCCTCCTCAGTGTGTTTTGACACTGGCGGGGATTATCAGCAATTCCAATTCCTTTCTGGCCATGCTCATGATCGGCGTAGGATTTCATCTGTCCGGAGACAGAACGCAGCTTCCGGTCATTGTACGGGTTCTTGTTCTGCGATATCTGACGGCAGCCCTCCTGTCGGCAGCCTTTTACTTTCTCTTTCCGTTCCGTCTGGAGATCCGGCAGGCTCTGGCCATTCTGGCTTTCAGCCCCATTGCGTCCATCGTCCCGGCCTTCACCGCGGAACTAAAAGAAGATGTGGGACTGTCCAGCGCCATCAACTCCATGTCCATCATTCTCAGTATTATTTGCATGGTCACTGTCATGTCCCTTGTCTTATGACTTCAACGTCATTTCTTCTGAAATCTGTTTCCGGATAATCAGCCTGTACTCTGCCATCAGCAGGAACATGCAGGAAAACCAGGATGCGTAATAGGCAATATAGATGGCCATGGTGGAATGAAATGCCGGAAACAGCATCGTCACTGCCGTCACACGAATCACGCACATGCAGAAAATCATGGTCACAGATCCCATCAGCGGTCTTCCCAGTCCGTTGAACAGTCCCGTGTAAATCCGGATCACGGCCAGTGTGAAGTAGAACGGCAGCATATGCCATGCCATGTCCTTTGTCATCTCCACGATGGAAGATGACCCGTCGAAAATATGTACAATCGGTTCGCACAGCAGTACGCAGATCATACTCAGCACCACCGTGGTTCCTACGGACATGAAGGTGACGCAGCGCTTTCCCTCATGGATCCGCGAGAGCTGCCGGGCACCGTAGTTCTGACCGGTAAAGGTGGTCATAGCCATACTGAAGCTGGATACCGGCAGCAAAATGAATCCGTCGATTTTGCTCAGAATGCTCCAGGAGGCAATGGCCGTCGTTCCCAGCAAATTGATGTGCCCCTGCAGAATCATGTTGGAAAAGCTCATGGTCAGCTGCTGGATCGCAATCGGCACGCCGTAGCGGATGATGGTCAGGAGGATCCACCGGCTTTCCGTCAGCCCCCTTCCCCCCAAAATCCTTTCGCCCGGCACTTTCATCACGTCGGACTGGCGGATTTTGCGAAGTACAAGAACCATGGATACACATTGAGACAGAACCGTGGCCGCAGCCGCACCGCCGACTCCCAGATGCAGCGCCCCCATGAACACCAGATCCAGAATCACGTTGATGACGCAGGTCACCGCCAGAAAGGTCAGAGGCGATGTGGAATTTCCCAGTGCCTGCAGCACAGAGGTTCCCATGTTGTACACCAGCTGAGGCACGAAGCCAAGTGCATAGATTTTCAGATACAGACTGGCCAGGTCAAAGATATCCTCTGTCGTATGGAGCAGGGTCAGAATCCAGTTGCAGCTTCCGATGGCTGCCACTGTAATGAGCACCGCCACAGCCGCCGCCAGGAGCAGTGCCACCTGAATGCTGTGCTTTACCCGCTTCGTGCGGCCTGCACCGTAGGCTCTGGAAATGACAATACCGGCGCCTGTGGATAATCCCATGAACAGACCGATCATCATGCCCAGGAAGGACGTTCCGACGCCCACTGCCGCGATGGATATGCCGCCGTCTCCGATGCAGCGGCCGACGATGATCATGTCCACCAGCTGATAGGACTGCTGGAGAAAGTTTCCTATGAGCAGCGGTATGGCAAACCGGATCAGATGCCGCGGGATGCTACCCTCTGTCATTAACTGATTGTTCTGGCTGAAAAGTTTCATATTTTAATGCCTTCTCTGTTGCGTAGATTATTGAAAATAGCGTTTTATAAGTAGAATGCAGTCAAAAGCAGTGCTGCAATCGGCAGCGTCACCATCGACAGCAGGGTGGAGAGTGCCACGCCCTCTGCCGCCAGGACTGCATTTTTTCCTTCCATACTGGAAATCGGCACGGCGGAAACCGATACCGGAAATGCTGCACCGAATACCAGTGCAATTTTCAGTGAAATATCGATCGGAATCCACCGGACCAGAAGAAATGTCAGAATCGGTACAGAAATCATCTTTACTGTAGTAACAGATACCAGTGTCTTGTTTCCAAACACCTGTCGGAAATTACTGTTCCCCAGCTGCATACCCACTACAAGCATGGAAACCGGTGTCGTGGCACTTCCCACCAGATCCACCGTTTGAAAAATCACTTCAGGAAGCCGGATTCCCAGAAGCAGCAGAATCACGCTCAGCAGCGTCGCTCCCGTACAGGCGTTCATCATGGCCCGGAGCATACCTTTCATGTCCGATACCCGCGGGCTGCCGTAATTCACCTGGACAATTCCCAGCGAATACACATACACAATCAGCATAATCTGGAGGATTACCATGTAGAAGAAAATTTCTTCTCCGAAAATGGCAAGGGTTACAGGGAATCCGATAAATCCATTATTTACCGTCGTGTACATAAGCATGTACACTCCTGCATCCTGCTCTGCAGGGATTTTCATTATTTTCAGAATAAACAGCTTCGAAATGAAGTAAAACACTCCGAAAAATGCTGCAGACCCCACAAACATCCATATGGTGTTTTCCATCAGAGCCGGATTCATTTCCTGATCCAGCATGCAGCTGAGAATCAGACAGGGACAGGTTACCAGCATGACCAGATCCACCAGATATTTATTGGCCGCATTGGGAAGGATCCCTTTCCGATTGGCGAAAAAACCTATCGCTATGATGAAAAATACAGGTAAAATGTTGCTTATAATTGTGTACATTTTCTTTTCTTCCTCCTTGCATCTCAGCATATCACTGCAGTCAGGGTTTCTCAAGTTCTAAATTGCGTACGCATTCTCATATTCTTTCGCAAGCTGCAGATATTCCTCTGCGCTTTCCCGGATGGCTGCAAGGTCTGCTTCTGTCAGCTGCCGTTTCACCTTCGCAGGTGAACCGACAATCAGCGAATTCTCCGGAAACTCTTTTCCCTCGGTCACCAGCGCTCCTGCACCGACGATGGAATTCTTCCCGATTACCGCACGGTTCATGATCACTGCGCCCATGCCGATGAGGCAGTCGTCTTCCACCGTGCAGCTGTGCAGCACCACATTATGCCCCACCGTCACCCGGTCGCCGACCCGAAGAGGCGTGCCCGGTTCACAATGTAGCGTGGAATTGTCCTGGATGTTTGTATCCTCTCCGATGGTGATGGCTGCATTATCTCCTCGAATCACCGTGCCGAACCAGACGGAAGCCCGCCTTTCCAGGATCACATTGCCAATGACCGATGCGTTTTCTGCGATATATACTTGCTCTGCCACCTGCGGCAGATTGTTCTTATATGGTTTAATCATTTTCTTTCCTCTTTTCTGCTATATCAGGACAGGCAATACTTCGTACCTCTGCCGTTTCCACGGCATTCCACATACCCTTTTTCTATCAGAGAATTCAGCAGACGGATCGTCTTCGCCTTGCTGAAACCGGTATATGCTGCAGCTTCACTGCTGGCAAGAAGGCTTCTCTTTTTTAGTGTATTGATGATTTTCTCTTCATCTGCCGTTACTTCATAGGTACTTTTCAGCACCGGAAGAATCACACTGATGACATTCTCTGTAATGTGAAACTGTGGCTTTAAAGTAGCTTCTTCATATGACTCCATAATTCGTCTGATACCGGTTCCAAACATTTCTATATAATGCATCCGAAAGAACACGTTGCCTAAAACAGGATTTCGAAGACATGATATTTCTCCATTCAGATACTCTTCTTCCGTGATTCCCTTTGGAAGTCCTCCCGGAGACTTTATTTCAATCCTGTCTTTAAACAGAGAAATACGGACATGCGAATTCATATCCCAGTCTCTGTGAACCAATGCATTTGCAACTGCCTCACGAAATGCAGCTTCTGGTATAAACTCTTTCGTTTTACGCTCAATTCCTGTTATCTCTTCGCACTGATAATATCGTTTATATTCTTCCATTGCTTTGTCAAACTGTTTCAGGACAGATTCTTTCTCAATGGTTACCCTGTCCATGATTTCGCTTATGGAATTCCCAAAACGTGCAATATCAACACCATAAAAACTGTTTTTATCAGCCAGCAAAGCAGCTGCATTGTTATATTTTCCGCTTTTTGTGTAGAGGCCCAATGTACGAAGAATATCTTCCGTTAGCTCCTTTATACCCATCTTTTCCTGCATTTTCTTTTCAAGTAAGCGGAAAGAAAGCTCTTTTTCCCCACAGGAAAGTGATTCAAAATACAGATTTGATCCGTTCAAAATCAGTTTTTTCAGCTCTGCCTGATCAACTTCAATGGAGGCAGTATCGCTCCGTCTGTATGCTTTCCCCTTATACATATAAGGGGTATATTCTCCTTTATGAACGGTAAGTTTGATAATATTGCCCGATTCAATCTGCAGTTCAAAATCAGGCTTCGGCGAAATGCTGTCGTTAATCCGGTTCTCTATATCCAGGCAGACTTTGTCCGGATGATCAACGCCACACGTCTTCCCCTCATCATCGACTCCAAATAGTATTTCGCCGTCATTAAAATTAGCAAAGGCACTTACTGTTTTTAAGAATGTATTTGAAACCTCTGATTTGAATTCCAAATATTTGTGTTCTCTCATAACATACCTCCAATTTTATGCTGCTTTATGCTACATTTATCGTATCACGGAAAAAACGTAAATGCAACGTATTTTTTTACGAATCATTTGTGTTTCATATCAGCTTCTGTCGAACTGTGACGCAGGGGTTGTTTCTGCAGCAGAAAACCCTCCCGGGTATAAAACCTTGGGAGGGTCTGTTTGTTCTGAATTGTGAAATTGTACCGAAGGCACCAATTAACGCTTGGAGAACTGGCTTGCTCTTCTTGCCTTTTTCAGACCGTACTTCTTTCTTTCCTTCATTCTCGGGTCTCTGGTTAAGAAACCGGCAGCCTTCAGAGGTGCTCTGAATGCTTCCTTATCGGCTACGCACAGAGCTCTGGAGATACCGTGTCTCAGTGCACCAGCCTGACCGGTGAAACCGCCGCCGTATACAGTAGCGATTACGTCGAACTTGCCTTCACAGCCGGCAACTTCGAACGGTCTTCTTACTTCTCTCTTAACGATTTCCATGCCGAAATAATCTTCCAGCGGCTTCTTGTTTACAGTGATGTTTCCGGTTCCAGGGATTAATCTAACTCTGGCCACGGAACTTTTTCTTCTGCCTGTTCCCTGATACTGAATCTTTGCCATTGTCTATTCCTCCCTTTCCTTAAAATTCCCAGGTTTCCGGCTTCTGTGCAGCATGTGCATGCTCAGGACCGGCATAAACCTTTAATTTCTTAAACATCTGTCTTCCAAGCTTTCCATCCGGCAGCATGCCTTTTACAGCGTGGCGAATGATTTCTTCCGGCTTGGTTGCCTGCAGTTTTTCGAAAGTCACTTCTCTCAGACCACCTGGGTATCCGGTGTGTCTCTTGTAGATCTTTTCTTTTCTCTTCTTACCGGTTACTTCCACCTTTTCTGCGTTGATAACGATTACGTAGTCACCACAGTCAACATGCGGAGTGTAAATCGGTTTCTTCTTGCCTCTCAGAATGGAAGCAACTTCGGATGCAAGTCTGCCAAGAGTCTTGCCTTCTGCATCGATCACGTACCACTTACGTTCTACTTCTGCAGGTTTTGCGATAAATGATTTCATTCTTTTTCCTTTCTACCTACTAAGATTTTTTACAAAATCGCTTTCGGCTTTGTCTACTGGGATTTCGCTGCTTGCGGACAGCAAAATCTGTTTCGATATACTAAAACTTTTTTAGTTTGGGGTCCCGGACGGATCTCCATCCTGCGCCCCCGCACACACAGTGCGAAACTATTATATAGCCAAATCCGCTAAATTGCAAGCTTTTTTTGCATTTCAGCCTCAAAAAACATTCTACAGCACAATCAGTTCCGTCACATAGACCGCCACGCAGGAGGCCACAGCCACCTTAAACAGATTTCCATCGATCCAGGCAACGACCACAGCCACAAGAAAGGCCACGATACCGGAGACCGGCGTGCTGGTTGCCGTGATGATGGCCGGAAAGGCCATGACTGCCAGTGTCACATACGGCACGTAATACAAGAAGGATCGAATAAACGTATTGGTAATCTCTTTCTGGATCAGTGTAAGCGGCAGTGCCCGGATGGCATAAATAGTCAGTGCCGCCACGATCAGATAAATGTATGTATTCTGTGAAAAACTCATGGCTGCACCTCCGTTTCTTCCCCTGTCTCTTTTTCCGCATGTTCTGCAGCGGATGCCCCAGTGATCTTTTCCGGCGGAACCGGACGGATGACAGCCGCAGCGGCTGCGATTACGATGGTCAGAATGATGATCCGGGTGCCGCCGGAAATATCCCTAAGCAGCGGCAGATATGAGAAAGCCAGGCTTCCCGCCATGGAAGCCAGAACTACCAGTGCCACGGCCGTATCTTCCTTCGAGGCCGGAATCACCACTGCCAGGAACATGCCGTAGAGGGCCACGGACAATGCGCTGACCATGCTCAGCGGCAGGATGTTTCCAACCAGCACGCCCAGAACGGTACCCAATGCCCAGCCGGGCGATGCCACTGTAGCTGCGCCGTAATTATAGTATGGGTTCAGGTTTCCTTTCACAGAAGCCGCAATCCCGAAAATCTCATCCGTCACGAAATAGGCCATCAGCATACGCTTCGGCATAGTTGTCTCCGGACTGATCTTCTGCGACAAGGCGCATGACATGAGCAGATACCGGATATTGATCACCAGCTGGGTCAGTATCATGGCCACATAGCCCGACTGTCCCGCAATAATAGTGATCACGGCAAACTGTCCCGCCGATGCATGCATCATCAGGGACATGAGCCCCATCTGAAAAGCGGTGATTCCAGCTTCCCTGGCAGTAATTCCTAACGTAAATCCCACTGCGAAATAACCGAGGCCGATGGGAATTCCGTCCCTGAGGCCTCTCATATACCATCTCTTGTTTTCGTTTCCTGTTTCCAGTCTTGCTTCCATTTGTGCTACTCTTCTTTTCTACTCTTCTTTTTCTTCAAATCCTTCAAAATATTTTTCCAGCCGAGGCTTCGGCAGACTCCAGCGGTACCTGGCCGCCATGATTCGAAGTACCACCACAGCCGCTGTTCCCACGATCATGGAAATGCCCGCACCGAATACCGGCCACATCAGCGCACAGGCTGCAGCACCCAAAATCGATGCACTGGCGTAAAAATGTTTCACGAAAATATACGGCGGTTCGGATGCCATGGTATCCCGAAGCACACCGCCGCCCACACCGGTCATGGCTCCCACGAAAATCAGCAGGAACAGACTGTAATCATTGGACAGACTGTAAGCCGTGCTGATCCCGACCACGGTGAAAATACCCAGACCCACCGAATCCATCACCAGCAACAGCAGATCATACAGATGCTGCCTTCTGGCAAAGAACCGGAGAACCCATGGTGTGCAGACCACAAGTGCCGTGACGATGGCTACGGTCGCATAAACCGGATTTTGAAAGGTCTTCGGCGGGTGGATCCCCAGAATCAGATCCCGGATCACGCCGCCGCCCACTGCAGTGGTCAGACCCAGAATGGAAATCCCCAGAATATCCATCTTTTTCTGCAGTCCCAGCATGGCGCCGGATACAGAAAAGGCGATGGTTCCGATAATCTCAAGGGCAAATGAAATAAATGCAGACATGAAAAAACACCTCCTAAGCAATTCTGTCAAGTACAAATAAGTACAAAAGCTGCGCTCTGTCTTTTTACCTGAAAGATTCTCCGGCAATACATTCGGTGCACCGCGTTCTGCTGCACCGTCTGCCGAATTGCTTCATCGGTGGTACCATCATGGCTTTACACTTTCCAGAGGGCTGTCCGAAAACGGTCCTTTTGCCTGAGAGTTTTGCCCCTTCGGCGGCCGTCGCAGTTCTTACGCAGCACTCTCCCGTTTTCATCAACCAGCGGAAACAGTATATCACGGAGAAAGCGGCAGTGTCAACGAATATTGCTTTTTCCCCGCTGCGATGGTATACTTTTTACATTGAAGCAATTGTGATCAACAAACAACAGGGGGAAACGGATGAACAACAACAATCAGAAAAATTTTTTCGACAACTTTAAAAATCCCAACGGCAGTTACCATATCCCGTTCTGGCTGATCATTGTCGGATTCATTTTTAACTGGATGCTGGGGATCGGTCTGCTGTTCGCACATCTGTGCGAGGATAAGACCAGCACCATTCCTTTCGAAGACGATTCTTATACCGTAAAACAGGATGCACCGGGGTCCGGTCAGCCTGTAAAGCGAACTATAGAAACAGCGCCGAAATCAAAAAAGAAAAAGAATCCTGCAGCGGTACTGACCGGGCTGGGCATTTTTGCTGCAGCTGTAGGTGTTCTGGATCTGCCGGACTCCGTCCAGTATCTGGTCTGGTGCATTCAGAATAACACGGGGCTTTCCTACAGTGTGCAGGATGTGGCAGAAAACTGCATCTGGATCCTTTCCGGCCTTGCTATGCTCCTGGGTGCGAAACGGCTGCGGACAGGACAGCAGCGCAGAAACAAGATCGCAGCCATTGTGGGCAGCTCCAGCTACATACCGATCTCCGAGATTGCGGATGCCCTGCCTGCTTCCAGATCCAGAACCGAAAAATATCTGCAGCAGTGCATCGACAGCGGCATATTCGGCGAAAA
This sequence comes from Bacillota bacterium, assembly GCA_016302925.1. Taxonomy (GTDB): domain Bacteria; phylum Bacillota; class Clostridia; order Peptostreptococcales; family Anaerovoracaceae; genus RGIG7179. Next base: position 8,499 of record JAEDMR010000017.1, on the reverse strand, counting down.
AGCCTATCTGGATATGCGTTCTGACTGTCTGGTGGTCAGAGGCCCGGCACCGATGTCAAAGAAGGAACGGGAATCTGCAGAGGCTGCGCGAAAGGCTGCAGAAGAGGCAGAGGGACCGCTGGACGAATATAGCCGCATCCTGAAGGAGATCCGGGATATCAACGATAAGATCCCCGGCGAAGAATTCTCCGCCAAGATCGACCGCCTGGAAGATCTGACCTCGAAGATTTTCAAACTGGTTCAGGAGCAGCCTGAGAAGCAGAAAAAGCTCCGGAAGTTCATCAACTACTATCTTCCTACCAGTCTGAAGCTTCTGCACAGCTACGAGCAGCTGGATGCACAGGGCATCGAGGGTAAGAACATCTCCGAATCCAAGCAGCAGATTGAGGAAACCATGGACACCATGATCTCCGCTTTCGAAAAGCAGCTGGACAACCTCTTCACTTCGGAAAGCATGGATATCTCTGCAGATATCGCCGCCATGCAGAACCTTATGCGTGCCGACGGCCTCATTGAAAACGAGTTTTCGGAGGCCATGGGAAAGAGTGCGGCCAACGAAAAACTGCAATAGAAATCTGCCCAAATACAATCACAAAAAACAGCCTGTACAGAGGCAGGAACATTGTCATCCCGTTCTGTGCAGGCTGATTTTATTGTACTTTATATTTCGCTTTTCATTGCGGTTGAATGCTTGATGCTTATCGTCTGATATTCCGGTCAATCAGTTTCTCACGAAATTCCTCTCCACCCCGTATCTGCTCCAGTTCATCCGGACCGAACAGCTCCTTCGCAAACAGCTTGATGGTTCTGGCTGCGGAGGAAATCGCACCGGCCCCCTTGTGGGCTGCAGTCTTCACGTTTTCATTTCTCTCCTGCCGCTTCTCTTCCAGTTCCGTCTCGCACTGCTCACACAGGCTGCGTCTTTCTTCCGTATCCGGCAGCTGGCAGAAACATCTTCTGCAAACATAAATTGTTTTCGTCCCGCAGTTCGGACAGTAATTAAAGTCTGATGCCTGTTTCACCTGTTTCACATGCAGTCTGCAATCAGGATTCGGACATCCTTTTTTTCTGTTATCTGTTGCCATTCTAATACCTCCCAGACAAAGATTTCCAATATCTTCTTATTACAGAATATCCTATCTGTCGCATCGTGTCAAGAAATATGTCAGATTCGGTCGTCCAGCTTATCCCAGTTCCACCATATGGAACTTCTTTTTGCCCTTCTGAATCAGCAGCTTGCCGTCCTCAAACAGATCGACGGTCACCATCATCTTTTTATCGGTTACTTTCTTGCCGGCAACCGTCAGGCCGCCCTGCTCGATGGTGCGGAAACCTTCGCCGTTGGATGGAACCAGACCCAGCTGCCGGATCAGGTTCACCACGCCCATGCCTTCACCTTCGAATTCAGAAGCTGCCATTACCGTTGTCGGAATGTTTTCCATAGAGCCGCCGCCGGCGAACGCCGCCCGGGCACCGTCCAGCGCCTTCTTCGCTTCCTCTTCACCGTGTACCAGCTTGGTCACTTCGTAAGCCAGAATTTCCTTCGCCTTGTTGATTTCAGCACCCTCCAGGGCAGACAGCCGTTCCACCTCTTCCATCGGCAGGAAGGTCAGCATCCGCAGGCACTTGTTCACATCCTGGTCGCCCACATTTCTCCAGTACTGGAAGAATTCATACGGGCTGGTCTTTTCCGGACTGAGCCAGAGAGCCCCCTTGGCCGTCTTGCCCATCTTCTTGCCCTCGGAATTGGTCAGCAGGGAGAAGGTCATGCCGTAAACTTCTTTTCCGGTCTTCTTTCTGGTCAGATCCACACCGCCGATGATGTTGGACCACTGGTCGTTGCCGCCGAACTCGATCTTCACATCGAAGTCCCGGGCCATAACCATGAAGTCATAGCTCTGCAGCAGCATGTAGTTCAGTTCGAAGAAGGTCAGACCGCCTTCCCGCTCCATTCTCTGCCTGAAGCATTCTGCGCGAAGCATGTTGTTTACGTTAAATACGGAACCGATTTCCCGTACGAAGTCGATGTAATTCAGCGGACGGATCCAGCGGGCGTTGTTCACTGCCACGGCCTTTCCCGGAATCGGTTCCCGATTCTGATGCCCCGGTTCATACACGCCGTTGTTTCCTTCATATTTCCACTCCTCGTCGAAATCCAGGAACTTGTCAAACAGCTTCTTGAACTGCTGGCAGTTGTGTTCAATCGTCTCCACATCCATGATCTGACGCATATCGGTACGACCGGAAGGGTCACCAACCATACCGGTACCGCCACCAATAAGCACCACTGGCGTGTGGCCGAACTTCTGCATGTACATCATGATAATGACCTGCATGAAGTGACCCACATGGAGACAGTCCGCCGTCGGGTCAAATCCAATGTAAAACTTCACCTTCTCGTTCTGCAGCAGTTCCCGTACCTTGTCCTCATCGGTGCACTGCTCGATGAACCCTCTCTCCTTCAGAACGTCATATACATTATCAAATTTACTCACGTTATCCGGAATAAAATCAAAATTCATTTCTTATCTATCCTCCAAAAGTATTATTTCGTACCTATTTCGTACCGTACAGACGGTCGCCGGCATCGCCCAGACCAGGCAGAATGTAGGCGTTTTCATTGAGCTTTTCATCCTTGGCTGCGATATAGATGTCCACATCCGGATGTGCCTTCTGCAGGGCTTCGATACCCTCCGGCGCCGCAATCAGACACATGAAGACGACATCCTTTCCGCCCCGCTGCTTGATAAAATCGATGGCCGCTGCTGCAGATCCTCCGGTAGCCAGCATCGGATCCACCACGAAAATCTTTCTCTTCTCGATATCCTTCGGCAGCTTGCAGTAGTACTCCACCGGTTCATGGGTATCCGGATCCCGGTACAGACCCACATGACCAACCTTTGCATTCGGCACCAGTGCCAGCATACCGTCTACGAAGCCAAGACCTGCACGCAAAATCGGAACGATAGCAATGTCCTCTCCCTTCAGCATGTTTACTTTCGTTTTGCACATCGGTGTCTCAATTTCCACTTCTTCCAGCGGGAGCTGCCGCGTCGCCTCGAAGCCCATGAGCATGGCCACTTCCTTCGCCAGTTCACGGAATTCCTTCACGTTCGTCTCGGTCCTTCTCATCAGGGACACTTTATGCTGAATTAACGGATGATCAAATACGTATACCTTTCCCATTTCGGCCTCTCTTTCCTGTACTTCGCAAAATATATTTTCCCGGCTTTTTCGCCGTTTTCATCTTTACATCTGATCCAGCAGATCGACTCTTCTCTGGTGTCTTCCGCCTTCAAATTCCGTATCCAGCCAGGTGTCTACGATTTCCATGGCGAGACCGGTTTCTGTGGTTCTGCCGCCCAGCGCCAGAATGTTGGCATTATTATGCTGCTTCGTCAGACGTGCCATCTCCACAGAAGTACAGAGCCCGCAGCGAATGCCCTTCACCTTGTTGGCTGCAATGGAAATTCCGATGCCGGTTCCGCAGACCACGATGCCCAGATCTGCTTTTCCCGACGCCACTGCCTCTCCGCAGGCTTTGCCATAGACCGGATAATCTACCGATTCTTCAGAATGGGTTCCCAGATCCAGAACCTCAATTCCTCTTTCCATCAGATGCTTTTTCACTTCTTCCTTCAGTGCGAAACCGCCGTGGTCGCTTGCTGTCGCAATTTTCATCGCAAATTCCTCCTCGTATTCACCCTTCTATACTTGTATTGTATGATAACCTGCAGATTTGAACATCCGGTTCATCACAGCGAATCCCACACCGTCTTCTTTCAGTGCCGCTGCAAAGATTACATCCACACCGCTCTTGTCAAAGGCTCTCAGCTGCGCGAAAAAATCGTGGGCAGCTTCTTCCGGCCGACTGTCATCATACAGAATAATGCCGACCTTTTCGCCTCGTTCCGCCCGCTCCAGCTTGGCTTCGGCGATGGCAAGACGAACCTTCTCAGCCTCTCCTTCGAAGATGATCATTTCTGCCTTCGGTGCATAATGTTTGTATTTCATTCCCGGGGATTTCGGGTGAAACTCTGTATCCGTCTCCATCAGACTGTCGCCGATGCGGTGAATATCCGGCCGCACCAGCAAGGCGGGATCCAAAGTCACCTTCTTTCCCAGTTTCCGGCTTAAGTCTTCTGCCGTCAGTTTTCCCGGCCGCAGGATCATCGGCGGATCCTGTGTCATATCTACCACGGTAGATTCGATGCCGATCCGGCATGGCTCCCCCATAATTACCGCATCGATTCTGCCGTTCAGATCATCCAGTACATGCATACCCGTGGTCGGGCTCGGCCGGCCGGAAGCATTGGCGCTGGGTGCTGCAATCGGCACCCCGGATGCTTCAATCAGTGCCAGGGCAACCGGATGGTTCGGCATGCGGACAGCCACGGTGGACAGTCCTCCGGTGGTAACCCGCGGAACATCCGGCAGGGCAGGCACCACCATGGTCAGGGGACCCGGCCAGAATGCTTCCATCAGAGTCGCCATGTCCGGTGTAACAGACTCTGTAAGTTTCGTCAGATCGCTTTTCGACGATATGTGAACAATCATCGGGTTGTCGCTGGGGCGGCCTTTCGCTTCATAGATTTTCGCAGCAGCCTCCCCGTTCATCCCGTCAGCACCAAGTCCGTAAACCGTCTCTGTCGGGAATGCGACCAGACCGCCGTCACGAATCATCGCTGCTGCCGTCCGGATATCAGACGGTTCTGTTCCCAGTATCATCGTTTCTTTTTTTTCCATTTATCTCATCTCGATTCTCTCTAGCGGAGGAAACCGTTAGAAGTTTTTCATCTTCTCTGCCTGGTCGCTGGTAATCAGCCCATCGACAATTTCATCGATATCTCCGTCCAGGAAGCTGTCCAGCTTGTAGATGGTCATGCCGATTCTGTGGTCAGTGATACGTCCCTGCGGGAAGTTATAGGTACGGATCCGTTCGCTTCGGTCACCGGAACCAACCTGGCTCTTTCTTTCTGCAGATATCTCCGCATTCTGCTCCTGCAGCTTCATGTCATACAGCCGGGAACGAAGCACCTTAAACGCTTTATCCTTATTCTTGATCTGGGACTTTTCATCCTGACAGGTAACCACCAGTCCCGTCGGAATGTGGGTCAGACGAACTGCAGAGTCCGTGGTGTTTACGCACTGTCCGCCGTTGCCGGAGGAACGGTATACATCCACTCTGACATCGTTTGGATTGATTTCCACCTCCACATCGTCTACTTCAGGCAATACAGCCACAGTAGCTGCCGAAGTATGAATTCTTCCGGAGGATTCCGTAGCCGGTACACGCTGCACACGGTGGGTGCCGCTTTCATATTTCATGCGGGAATAGGCGCCCTTACCCTTGATCAGGACACTGGCTTCCTTGATACCGCCGATACCGGTATCATTGACATCCATCAGCTCCGCCTTCCATCCGCGGCGCTCTGCATATCTTAAATACATTCTCAGGAGATCCTGACCGAAAAGAGCAGCCTCTTCCCCGCCGGTACCGGCACGGATCTCCAGAATGACGTTTTTCTCATCGTTCGGGTCCTTCGGCAGCATGAGAATCTTCAGCTCCTCTTCCATCTTCGGAATCTGATCCTCCAGATCGGAAAGCTCCATCTTCGCCAGCTCCTTCAGCTCTTCGTCGCCGGATTCCAGCATTTCCTTCGCTTCTGCGATGCCTTCCTTGGCCTTCTTATATTCCTTATACTTATTTACGATAGGCTCCATTTCGCCCATTTCCTTGATATGCTTCTGCCAGACAGGCTGGTTGTTGATCACGTCAGGATCGGATACCTTCAGTGCCAGCTCTTCGTATTTTTCTAAAATAAAATCCAGTTTGTCGAACATGTCATTCTCCTATACTCTTTATTCTCACATATTTCCCGGTTTTCGGGCACGTAAAAACCGGGTATAATTCGTAATATCCTAATTTATTATTGTACCATAAAATCCCCTTCAGAAAAACAGAAAGTTTGAAAAAAACAGTCAAAAATCCCCTTTCATGGTGGTTTTCGCGGCAAAGGAAAACCCGGAAGATATCTTCCGGGTTTCGTCTTCTGATTACTAGTCGATCTTGTACTTGTTCTTGAACTTTTCCACACGACCGCCTCTGTTGATGAACTTCTGCTGGCCGGTAAAGAACGGATGACATGCTGAGCATACGTCAAGTCTTAATTCTTCCTTCGTGGATCTGGTAACAAAGGTGTTGCCACATGCGCAAGTAACTTTACATTCCTTATAATCAGGATGGATTCCTTCCTTCATGTTTCTCCCTCTTTCCTGCTCCGGTATCTTACCTTCGCATCATTTTCTGGTTTACTGTAAAATCTGCTACAGCCTTTATACTATACCACAGCTTTTGCAGCAAAACAAGCTTTTTTTAGCGGTTTTTTCAGGTTTTTTGCTATTTCTTCTTTGGTGACAGAATCGCAGTCACGATTCTGTCCCGTCCGGCCAGATCCTTCAGCCCCGTCACATAACTGTATCTGTCATCTGCCGAGAACAGCTTCGTAACCTCTCCCATCTGGTCATGCCCGATCTCCATCATCAGGATTCCCTCTTTCTTCAGGAATTCCGGTGCCTGATCGGCAATGATCCGGTAAAACGTCAGTCCGTCTTCCCCGCCATCCAGTGCAGACAGCGGTTCATGATCCCTCACCTCAGGCTGCAGCGCAGGAATCACGTCAGAGCGTATGTAGGGCGGATTGGAAATGATCAGATCAAATTTTTTATTCCCCAGCTTTCCCCGGAAGGCTTCAAACATATCGCTTTTCACCATCTTCACTGATTTGGCTCCCAGATCTGCTGCATTTTTTTCTGCCATGGCCAGCGCATCCCCGCTGATATCGGAGCAGGTGACCTTGCACCTTTCTGTCAGTTTATCGATGGAAATGCCGATGGCACCGCTGCCGCAGCACAGATCCAGAACTGTCCAGTTTCTTCTGGCTCTGCAGTTCAGCGTTTCTCCGCGCAGCTTGTTTTTATTGATGACATCCAGAGCGTCCTCAACCATGGTTTCCGTATCCTGTCGGGGAATCAGCACCTTATCGCTGACCTGAAACGTCAGTCCCATGAATTCCTGTTCTCCGGTAATATGCTGCAGCGGCACCCGGGAAGCCCGGCGGGCCACCAGGTCAAAGTATTCCTCGCACTGATTATCCTGCATCACATCCTGCCACCGCATCATCAGCCGTGTACGGTCAATATGCATCATATAGCAAAAGAGCTCTTTCGCATCGATGGCCGCATCCTCCACTCCGGCATCCGCCAGCTGGGTTTCTCCGATTTTTATTAATTCCTTTACTGGTAAACTCATTCTTCTTCCTTCTCTTCCGCGTCCTTCTCTTCTTCCTTCTCCTCCGGAACAGGCTCTCCGTTGAGATTGCAGATCCCTTCGAAATAAGGTGTTCCTGCCGGTTTCAGCACGGCTTTCATTGCGGCGATTGCCACCTCCAGCTGTGCGTCCGACGGTTCCTTGGTAGTCAGCTTCTGCACATACAGCCCCGGCAGACTCAGTATTTTCACAATCGGATTACTGCTCCTGCCTGCCCACTTCAGAAGCTCATAGGAAAGACCTGCGATCAGCGGCAGCACCAGAAGCCGGCCGGCCACCCGAAAAAATACGTTTGGCCATCCCATGAGAGCATGGACCAGCACGGCAATGATCATGACAAACACCAGGAAACTGGTTCCGCACCGCGGATGTACCGTGTAAAACTGCTGTGCGTTTGCCGGCGTCAGCTCCAGATTATTCTCAAAGCAGTGTATGGTTTTATGTTCCGCACCGTGATACTGAAATACTGTTTTTATATCCGGCATCTTGGAGATGAGAACGATATACAGTATAAAAATCAGAATGCGGACAATGCCTTCCACCAGGTTCATCAGCAGAATGCTGTCGGTCAGATGGGAAATCCAGCCCACCACCACAGTCGGCAGCAGCATGAACAGTCCCACGCTCATGGCGATGGCCAGCACCACAGAAAGAACCATAAGGATTTTCCATGCCTTTTCCTTTCCAAGCTTTTCCTCCACCCAGACATCAAATTTATCCTTCTCGTAGTCATCCGGGTAGAATTCCTCCAGCTTATCTGCAGAGTACATCAGCACCTTCGTACCGTACACCATGGAGTTCACGAAGTTTACCACGCCCCGGATGATGGGAACCTTTCCCCATTTGCTTCCCTTCGGGTTTGCTTCCGTCTTCATGAAAATTCTTCCGTCCGGCATGCGGATTCCGATGGCAGTCCGTTCCGGTCCGCGCATCATAATTCCTTCCATAATGGCCTGTCCGCCGATGGACGTGGGACAGGCATCTTTCAAAAATACTTTCTTTAAATCCATATCGTTTCCTTTATGCTATGCGTTCATAAATACTTTTTTAATGATCTGTACGAAATTCTTATTGTTTCTCGTATGAGCCAGGTTATCAATGATAGTTTCCGTCACTTCCTGCGGGCTGGTGTTTGCCATGGCCCGGCGCATGAGCCAGACGGCTTCCAT
>JAEDMR010000016.1 GCA_016302925.1 Bacillota bacterium | reverse complement strand
AAATCTTTTCTGCTTTTTATATCGCATTATATAGCAATTACCGTGCCAACCGGCCTCTGTCCGAGAATCCATCAAGAAATCATTGGAAAATCAATAATTCATAAGGATGATAAAATATCCGTTCCTCGAATGAAAAAAGAGAGTAAAGGAAATTTTCTTTACTCTCAATTTTTTTATTTTTCCTTCAGTTTATATCGCAGCAGTGACGGCGAGATTTTCAGCTCACCGGCAGCTTTCACAATACTGCCGCCTGCACGCTGCATTGCTCCGTCAATCAGGCGTGTCTCCTCCGTCTGGAGATAGTCCTTCAGCGTCAGACCGCTTGCAGTAAATGTCTGAAATGCATCTTCTGACTTCTTTGACGCAGACTGCAGAATATGATTTCCCATTCTGAGATGCTCATTTACATCGCTTTCCTCGATGATATCCTTCTTACTGACGGCGAAGAATCCCTCCACGATGTTTTTCAGTTCCCGGATATTTCCCGGCCAGTCATGTTTCAGCAGCAGCCTTCTGGCATCCGCAGAGAATCCTTTCACATCCCGGTGCTGCATTTCATTCAGCATTGTCACATAGTAATCCGCAATTTCAAACACATCCCCGCCCCGGTTTTTCAGCTTCGGCAGCTGAAACTGAATGACGGAAAGCCGGAAGAAGAGATCCGGCCGAATCTTTCTGCTTTCCAGAATCTTTCTGGCGTTGCTGCTGGACGCTGCAATGATTCGAACATCGATGTAAATCACCTCATTGCTGCCCAGCGGTCTTACGGCTTTCTCCTCGATGGCTTTCAGCAGCTTGGCCTGAATTCTGAGGGGCATGGAATCCATTTCATCCAGAAACAGTGTTCCCTTGTCTGCCATTTTGAACAAGCCGTCTTTTTCCTCCGCATCGGTGAAGCTTCCCTTCTTGATGCCGAACAGGAGCCCCTCCAGCAGATTTTCCGGCAGAGCACTGCAGTTCACATAAATAAACGGAGCCTCTCTGCGGTTGCTGAGTGCATGAATGACACGTGCGGTCAGTTCCTTCCCCGTACCGGTCTCACCCATCAGAAGTATGGCAGAGTCCACATCCGCAACTTTCGAAATCTTCCGCTTCAGATCTGTCATTTCCGGGGAACTGCCCACCAGAGAGTCCAGGCTCAGTTTCTCATCCTCTTCACCCGGTCGGCTGGCTTCCATCGCCCGAAGCAAATCCACCGACTCATCATAGTTGGCCAGCTCGATGGCTGCAATGCTCTGGCCGCCTCTTTTCACCACATACACATCTTCATATTGCCGGACGATCATCCCGTCCTGCCGTTCCAGAATCTGCTCATAATCGTGAATCACTTCCCCCTTGTGAATCGCCCGCATGCAGGTGCTGGTTTCCTGGCTGAGATTGGTATAAATCTGACAGAAGTTCCTGCCGATGGCATCCTCCGGCACGAAACCGAAAAAATCCGGGTTATACACATATGCATACTCGATGTTCCCCGCGCGGTTTACGATGGTAAAGTCCTTAAACGCTTTCTTCAGCTTCATCCTTTTCCTCCTGATAGCTGTCCAGCTTATATCTTAACAGCTGCTTGGAGATTCCCAGAATTTCCGCCGCATCCGTTAGATTCTGATGCTTCCGGTGAAACGCTTCCAGGACGATTTCCCGCTCCAGCTGTGTCATGTGTTCTTTCAGGCTGCCGTCGCTACCTGTTCTGACTTCTCGGGAAGGTTCCGCTTCCAGTATATAGGACGGAATGTCATTTCTTTCAATTTTGTCGTTTTCCGCAAAGGCAAATGCTCCTTCAATGACATTTCGAAGCTCTCTCACATTTCCCGGCCAGCTGTAGCTCTGAAATACTTCGATGATCTCCTTCGAAGGATATGCAATATGGGAATGGGTTTTTTCATTAAAATAGTCTATGAAATGACGTGTCAGAAGTTCGATGTCCCCTTCTCGTTCCATCAGATCGGGAAGCTTGATATATACCACTGCCAGACGATACAACAGATCCGGCTTCAGTCGTTTGGCTCGAATTAAATCTGCCGGGTCTTCATTCACCGCCGCAACCACCCGGAAATCCACATGGGTTTCCCTGTCAGAACCGATCCGCCGGATTTTTTTGCTTTCGATGGTCTTCAGCAGTTTCGCCTGCATCTCCGGACTGATGGAGTTGATTTCATCCAGAAAAATCGTTCCACCCTCTGCCTCCTCAAACAGCCCCATACCGTCTACCGCACCGGTAAAGCTGCCCTTCGTGGTGCCGAAGAGAACGCTTTCCAGCAGACTTTCCGGAATCGCACTGCAGTTCTGTGAGAGAAATTTTCTGGAATATCTGCGGCTTGAATTATGAATCGCCTGTGCCACCAGTTCCTTCCCGGTGCCGGTTTTGCCGTAAATCAGCACATTGGCATTGGAAAGAGCAATGCTGCTGATTCGGGACTTGATCTCCATCATGCCGGGATCCTGGGTGATGATGTCATCCAGCATATATCTCGTCTGGTTTTTTCGATAAAACATATGCCCTGAATGCTGCTCGATCTCACGCATGTTTTCCTTGCCATAATAGAACTTCCCGATTTCTATGGCTCCCACCAGTTCCTCGCCATCGTAAACCGGATAGCAGGAACCGGTCTTGGTCAGTTTCACGCCTCTGCCGGTGGTCATCACTTCTCTGAAATGTTCAACGGTTTCGCCTCTCTGACAGGCTCTGAGCAAAGGATAATTCTCCGGAAGGTCACAGAACAGTTCCCGGATATTTTTCCCCCGGGCACTGGTCATGCCCAGCTGAAAATAGCGGTAATTGCCGATATCATCGTATACGATCTGTCCTTCCGTATCCACCAGAATGATATCCGCATCCTTCGAATCAATCAGTATTCCGGTTCCTTTCTCGTTCATGCTTTTCCCTCCACAAAAATCAAACTTCCTCCTGGCGCACAGAATTTATAAAAAAATTCTACTACAGGAGGAAATTGATTTCAAGAAAATACAGAATAATTATTGGCGTTCAAAGAACTTGTCCGCCAGCTTGTATCCATCCGGGAAATGGTTATGCGCCGCTTCTGCGGATTTCTCCGTGAACTTGCGGCCGGTATCCACAGGCGCCTCGTTGTTGCTGTCATATAATACAAAAGGAACGAAATCGGAGGTGTGAATCCTGCCTTCCACGGTAGTTCTGTGGTCAGGAAGCACCAGGATCCGGAATTCCTCGCCGGAGTCCCGGAGATACGCATAGAGCGGCTTCACCACTCTCTGATCGATGTACTGCGCGCAGCGGATCTTTGCTTCCACATTGCCCTGATGGGAGGTTTCATCTGTTCCCTCGATATGCAGGTAAACCATGTCCTGACCTCGTTTGAATTCTTCGATGGCATAGGCAACCTTCGCCTCGTAATCCGTGTCGATGGTGCCGGTGGCACCGGGAACGCTCACGATATGCATGCCTGCGAAGGTCCCGATGCCCCGGATCAGGTCAACTGCCGAAATGACAGATGCTTTCACGCCGTACTTCTCATAGAAATCCGGCAGGTCAGGCCTTTTGCCCTGTCCCCAGATCCACAGAGTGTTTCCGGGATGAAGACCTCTGGCTTCTCTTGCCTTGTTTACCGGATGATCCTTCAGAAGCTTGTAGCTTTCCTTCATCATATCGATGATAAAATCTGCGTTTTTACCCTTCGGAAGGTTGTCCCCCACTCTCTGGCCCGGAACATCATGTGGAGGCATACATTCATAGTCAGTGTGGGCATTGGGGTGTCCTTCATGGATCAGCATGCAGTGTCTGTACCCTGTACCGGTGTAAAAACGCAGTTTTTCATTGGCAAATTTTTCATTGATCACCTGCAGCAGAAGGTCAGATTCCTCTGTCGTGATATCGCTGGCACCATGATCCAGAATGATATAATCTTCATAGTTTTCCGCCCCGGCAGGATCCACTGTGGCGAGATTGGCCCGGAATGCCACGTCGGTGTCGTTCATTTCCACCCCGATGGCCACCGTTTCAAGGGGTGAACGTCCGGATAGATATTTCCGCGGATCGTAGCCCATAATGGACAGATTCCCCGAATCACTGCCCGGCTTGATGCCGTCCGGAATCGTGATGACCGTTCCGATTTCACCTCTGGAAGCCAGCATGTCGATGGTTTCCAGATTCGCAACTTCCAAAGGAGTCCTGCCGCCCAGAGAGTGAACCGGGTCGTCTGCAGAACCGTCTGCAATCACAATCAGATATTTCATGGTTTTTCTCCTTCTCTACTTGTTTGCCGCTTCGAATTCCTTCATGAATGCAACAAGGGCTTCCACGCCGTCCTTCGGCATGGCGTTATAGATGCTGGCCCGCATGCCGCCCAGGGAGCGATGACCCGCCAGGTTGATCATGCCTTTTTCTCTTGCTTCTGCAATGAATTTTTTGTCCAGCTCTGCATCACCTGTCATGAAAACAACGTTCATGATGGAACGGTCTTCTTTTGCAACCGGACAGCTGAAAAGCTCGCTGCTGTCGATGCAGTCGTAAAGAATCGCTGCCTTTTCCTTATTTCTTCTTTCCATTTCGGCGATGCCGCCGATGGACTTCAGGTACTTGAAAACCTCTCCGGCTACATAGATGGTGAATGTAGGCGGTGTATTGTACATGGAACCGTTGTCCGCATGAATTTTATAGTCCAGATAGGTTGGGACTTCCGCACCGGCATATCCCAGCAGGTCTTCCCGGATAATCACGATGGAGACACCGGCCGGTGCCACATTTTTCTGTGCACCTGCCCAGATCAGTCCGAATTTGCTGACATCGATCTCCTCCGACAGGATGTTGGATGACATATCCGCAACCAGCGGAATCTCACCGGTTTCCGGAATATAGTTGAAGCGGGTTCCGTAAATGGTGTTGTTCGTCACGATATATGCGTAATCTGCATCCGGCCGAATGTCCGCTTCTGTAATCTTCGGAACCCAGGTAAACTTGTCCTCCTCCGAAGATGCGATTACCCGGATATCTCCGAACTTGCCGGCTTCCTTATACGCCTTCTTGGCCCAGGTTCCTGTAATCACATAATCCGCTTTCTTTGAATTTCTCAGCAGATTCATCGGAACCATGGCGAACTGCAAGGTGCCGCCGCCCTGCACGAAGAGGACCTTGTAGTTATCAGGAATGCGCATCAGTTCTCTGAGATTTGCTTCTGCTTCGTCGATGATTTTCTGATATTCCTTCGAGCGATGGCTCATTTCCATCACGGACTGCCCGCTTCCGTCGTAATTCAGAAGCTCTTTCTGCACTTTTTCCAGTACCTCAAGGGGCAGCACAGACGGACCGGCCGAAAAGTTGTATACGCGATCATAGTTGCTCATGTTTTTTCCTCCTGAAATGTATTCCCGAAACGACCTTCTCCCGCTCTCCTCTGTTTCTCCGAAAAAAGAACATTGCAAATTATGTGCCACTGTTTTTTCAGCAGAAAAGTGTAATCATATCAGCATTTTCAGGCAGTTTTTTACCGGATTTCCCTTCTCCCCAGATGCAAAGTAAAAAAAATTATTTTACTCAAACTGATTATTTTTACGTTTCTTATGAAAAATACCGCCCTCTGCACATTGCAGAAGACGGTATCGTTCTTCATTTCTATTGGGTTATTTCGGACTTCTATCATACTACATACTATATTATGTACTGTTACTGTATATTATATGTTAAAAAATCAGGTGTGCCAGAGGGCAGATGATGATCAGGCTGATGATCGTTCTCTCCAGGAAGAGCACGAAAAGTTCCCACAGCTTCACCGGCAGCTTGGATCCCAGAATCAGACCGCCTACTTCAGACAGATAGATCAGCTGGGTTACCGAAACGGATGCCACGATGAAGCGGGTCATTTCGCTGGCGATCCCTTCTGCCGCGATGATGGACGGCGTAAACATGTCGGTGAAACCTACAATCATGGTCTTGGATGCTTCGGCAGCTTCCGGAACCTGCAGCAATTCCAGCAGCGGCAGGAACGGCTTGCCCAGAATTTCAAAGATCGGCGTGTTGTTAGCCAGCAACAATGCCAGCGTACCGATGGCCATAACCGTCGGCAGAACACCGAACCACATGCCAACTGCATTCTTTACACCATTTTCCAGGAACTGCCCGATGCCCTTGAATTCAGCAGCTTTCTTCAGAGCCAGGTCCATACCGTATTCGAAAGAATTCTTATACTGAGACGGAATGGTTTCCGGCATTGCCTTTCCTTCCACCACCTAGGTATCCGGCTTTCTGGACAGCGGCGGGATGCGCGGTACGATGATGGCGCAGGCGACGCCGACCAGACAGATCATCAGATAATATACGCCGAAATACTGCATCAAATCCACCTGTGCCAGCACCACAATACTGAAGGTAATGGATACTGCAGAGAAGGTCGTCGCGATGACGGAAGCCTCTCTTGCGGAATAGTATCCGCCCTCATACTGGTTGCAGGTCAACATAACACCCAGTGTACCGTCGCCGATCCAGGATGTGAAGCAGTCTACTGCGGCACGGCCCGGAATCTTAAACAGCGGTCGCATGATCTTCGTCAGCAGTGCGCCCACGAACTCCAGCAGACCGAAGTCCAGCAGCAGCGGCAGCAGCAGTGCAGCAATCACGAAGATGATGACCAGTACAGTCAGCAGGTCGCCCAATACGAACCCGCCGGCACCGCCTTCGGTAATCATGTGAATAATGCCGGTGTCCTCGTCCCCGGCTGCAACACCCAGATAGGTCAGCCAGATAAAGATGGCACCCAGAACCCGGACTGCGACCCAGATCGGAGAAGTACAGAAGGTATCCTTCAGAATCGGATGCTCTGTGATAAATTTCGGTTTCCCCAGTGAGATGAGAGACATCACCGCAGAAATTGTAACGATAATGACGCATAACAGCGGCAGCACACTACCCAATGCACCACCGATGATGTCTGCAATGATTTTGACAGTAATGGTCCAGTCCCCGTTATACTTCACCGGAATCATAAACAGAATGATGCCGACGATGGAAGGGATCAGGAATCTGGCTGTCAGCTTACTCCTATTAGAACCCATAGTATCTTTATTCCTTTCTTTCGTCCGAAATTTTGCCCAACGACTGTATTATACTACTTTTGTTAAGATTTCGTCAAAGAATTATCAACTGATTTTTTGTTTTTTTGAGAAAAAGATGTATTTTTTGTGCACTTCTGACAACTCTTTTCAAAATCCGTCGTCCTGATCCACAAACAGGTCAGACGCTTTTTTCTTCCAGCGCCATATTCTGAATCCATACCCCTTTCCGCACCAGTACGAATCCGATTGCGCATTTGATTAGATCTGTCAGCTGACAAATCAGGTAAATCCATACGATCCCCATGCCCGTATACCGGCTCAGTACAAACACCACCGGAATGGTTGCCACCCACATGAACGCACTGTCGAAGAAGAAGGTGATCACGGTCTTGCCTCCGGCCCGCAGGGTGAAATATGCCGCATTGACGAAACCGAAGATCGGCATGCACAGACCACAGATCTGGATAAACCGGGTCGCCAGCAGCTGGACATCCACAGTGGTATTGTAGATCAGCGGGAACAGACCGGCAATGGAGAAGAGGGCCAGCCCGGAAATCATGCAGCAGAATACAGAGAATGCAATCAGCTGTGCATCCTCCCGTTTCGCCTGTTCCAGCTTGCCTGCACCCAGCAGCTGCCCGATGATGATGCCTACCGCATTTCCCATGGATATGAAGACTACATTAAACAGGTTGCAGATCGTATTGGCAATATTGATGGCAGCCACCACCTCCAGTCCCCGGAGGGAATAGCACTGGGCCAGCAGCGCCATACCCACCGACCAGAGCACTTCATTGAGAAACAGCGGCGTGCCCACCTTCAGAATCTTTAACGCCAGAGCGGCAGGAATCCGAAAACCGCGATACAGCCCCACGGCGAACGGATTTTGTTCCCGGTGGCTGTGGGTCCAGATCACTACAATGGCCAGCTCCACGAAACGGGAAAGAACGGTGGCAATGGCAGCGCCCACCACACCCAGCGCCGGTGCGCCGAATTTTCCAAAAATCAGTATATAATTGAAGACAAGATTCACAAGTACCGCCACGATGCCTGCCGTCATAGGCACTACGGTCTGTCCGCTTTCCCGCAGCGTTCCTGCATAAGCCTGCACCAGCGCAAATGGAAGCAGCCCCACCATCATGACGTGGAGATAGTCTTTGCCGAATTCCAGCGTCTTTTCTAGATCTCCTTCCCCGCTGCCTTCATGGAGAAAAGCCTGAATCAGATTGTCGCCCCAGAATGTGAAAACCACCAGAAACGCCGCTGTCAGACCGCAGCCCACCGCCAGCTTGAATCGAAAGGTATGACGCATCCCGTCATAATTCCCGCTGCCGTAAAACTGTGCCCCCAGGATGCCGGCTCCTGCCACGATGCCGAATACGCAGATATTGAACACGAACATGAGCTGGTTGGTGATGGCCACGCCGGACATGGGTTCGGTCCCCACCTGCCCCACCATGATATTATCCAGCATGCCTACGAAATTCGTTATGGCGTTCTGCACGATAATCGGCATCACGATGATCATGACTTTTCGATAAAAAGCCCGGTCTCCGATGAGGGAGGCCAGGCCGTGTTTTTCCCTGATTCTGTCTGTTGACACTTCTAACGCACCCCTTCCCGCCACTTTTATAATATCAGATATTTCCAGTATAACATAAAAACATTTCCCATGCAACGGCTGCCTCACACCGGTGAAATCCGTGATTTCGGACGCTGTCTTTCATGAATTACAGATTCTTTCGATTCATTACACTGCATCAGTAAAGTTTTTTCGCTGATTTTTTCGGATCATCTGCCGATTCCGCTTTTTTTAAGCAAAAATCCGAAATTCCGGACGATTTCCAGGCGCTGAGGACTGTATTTCCGGCACGGATTTCGTTTTTTCCTGTTTTCTTTGTTCTTTTCTTTTTTTTACATGGTTGAAAATCATGATTTGTTTTGTAATAAATACACGGCTGATATGCATCTCTTGGCATTATTTTATCCTCTTTCTGCCAAAATCCCAGGTTCCTTTCAACGTGTATTTTGTGTCATTTTCGTGAAAAACAGGTTAATATTCTGTGAATTATCCGTTTTCGTCCCTTTTAATCTTTTTTACTTTTACATGTGCATAATAGAGGCGTTCCTCTCTTCTGTTGAAAATCTGGCGTTTATGAGCTGTATGTTTTTTTGGCTTAAAAATTGCATTTATATTTGTTAATTCATAAACAGTGCAGAGACAGACGAAATTGCTGTCTCTGTGAAAGGGTTTGGAAATATCCGCAATGAACAATTGTAAGGAGGCGAAACAATGAAAAAGAAGTTATTATCATTTACGCTTGTTCTCGTAATGATCGTGACATGCCTGGCAGGCTGCGGCGGTGGCGGTAGCGATGCAGGTTCCGGCGGCGTAAAGTACGATGATGGATTCGGTGAAAATGTACTTCGTATCACCTACGATCACGAAAATGAATCTGGTGACCCGAGACAGACCACAGCTGACTACATCATCCAGATCAACATCTTCGATACGCTGATTCAGATGGTTTCCAACGCTGACGGCAGTACCGAGCTGAAACCGGGTGCAGCAGAATCCTACACTGTATCGGACGACGGTCTGACCTACAGCTTCAAGCTGAGAGAAGGCATTAAGTACACCAACGGAGAAGAAATGACTTCCGATGACGTACTGTATACCATCGACAGCATGATGGATCCGGAAAGAGCAACCAAGAACTCCGACTGGTTTACCATGCTGGTAGGTGCACAGGATGTGCTGGACGGCAATGCAGATACCGTGGAAGGAAAAGGTATCATTATCCATGATGACTACAATTTCGATCTGGTTCTGAACGAATCCTATGCACCGTTCCTGTCTGTACTCAGTGTTCCGGGCTGGTCCATTCTCAACAGAGAAGCCTGCGATGCAGCGGATGAAGCAGGCGGCGGCAAGACCGGTACTTACTTTGGTTCTGAACCGGAATACACCATCGGTTCCGGTCCGTTCATTCTGAAGGAATGGGTTCTGAACGACCACATCTATCTGGAAGCGAATCCGGATTACTGGCAGGGTGCACCGAAGATTGACGGTATCCTGATTAAGGTTGTCAGCGACTCCGAAACAGAACAGATGATGTTTGAAAAAGGTCAAACTGATATCTTTGATCTGGATAATGCAAGACGTCTGATCAAGGAATACGAAGCATCGGATGAATGGAAGGACAATGTAGTTCATAAAGTAACTTTTGGTACCATGTATCTCACCTTCAACGAAAATATTAAGCCGTTTGACGATGTTCGCGTTCGTAAGGCACTGCAGATTGGTATCAACAGACAGGAAATCCTGGACTCTGTTTACGAAGGAGCGGGCGTGCTTGCCAAGGGTATCTTCCCGGAAAGCATGGTTGGCTATAACAAGGATCTGCCGGAAATCGAATATGATCCGGAAGGTGCCAAGGCTCTGCTGGCAGAAGCAGGCTATGCAGACGGATTTGAAATGGAAGTTGCATGTACCGCAGACGAAGCACAGGAAGTATTCCAGATTCTGCAGCAGCAGCTGGCAGAGTACAACATCACTCTGAAGATTAATCAGATGGATGAAGCTTCCTGGTACGATATCCGTTCCACCGGAGAGCTGCCGATGTACAGATCTACCTGGTACGGTGACTTCAACGATCCGGATAACTTTATCTACACCTTCTTCTCCAGTGCTTCCACCAAGTCCCGTTCTTTCAACTATAAGAACACGGATGCCATCAAGAGAATCGAAGCTGCAAGACATATGATTGATCCGGACGAAAGAATTGCAGAATATCGGGATCTGGAGAAGATCGTCGTGCAGGATGACGCTGCATGGATTCCTCTGTTCCACATGGATAAGGTAAGAGTGGTTCAGGACAGAGTGAAGAACTTCGTACCGCACTGGGCTGGTTGGGGCGATTGCTGCTACTACAGTGTGGAACTGGAACTTTCCGGTGAATAAAGATCAAAAACAATACCAATTTCAACCTTAACTGTTTACAATCACAAAGGAAGGGATTCTCAGCAATAAGGGAGGATCCCTTCCTTTCTTAAAAAACCTGACGAAAGGACAGAAACACAATGGGAAAATATATCACCAAACGTATTTTGATTTCTATCCCGCTGATGATTGCAGTAGTTCTGGTAGTGTTTCTGATGCTGCAGGTGCTGCCTGGCAACCCAATCACCGTTATGATGGGCGAAAAGGCCAGCCCGGCAGTCATCGAACGTGTTACGGAGCAGATGGGCCTGAATGATCCTGTCATGGTTCGTTTCGGCCGCTATATTCTGGATGCATGCCAGGGAGATCTGGGGATTTCCTATAAACTGAACCGACCAATCACCGGGCTCATTATGGAAGCTTTTCCAAACACGGTCAAGCTGGCAATCGCCGCTGCGCTGGTTGCCTGGATTATCGGAATACCAGCTGGTATTGTCTCTGCAATCCGAAAAGACACCCTGCTGGACCGCGGTCTCATGGGATTCTCCCTGGTGGGCATTTCTCTCCCGGTTTTCTGGGCTGCCATGCTAATGCAATTTGTCTTCGCATATAAACTTGGCTGGCTTCCTGTTGCCGGTTTCTCCACCTGGAAACACTTGATTATGCCGGCATTTGTACTGGGCTGGGCTTCCTCCGGTACCATTGCCCGACTCACCCGTTCCAGCCTGCTGGGTATTATGCGCAATGATTACATCCGAACCGCAAGAGCGAAAGGTCTGCGGGAATCTCTGGTTGTCATTCGCCATGGATTGAAAAACGCCATGATACCGGTTGTTACCATGATGGCCATGCAGTTTGCCAGTCTTCTGTCCGGTGCAGTCCTGACTGAAACCGTATTCGGTATCGGTGGTATCGGTGTCCTGATGGTTTCAGCCGTCAATGACAGAGATATGCCTCTTCTGCAGGGCTCCGTTATTTTCTCTACCATGATTATCATTTTAGGAAACCTGGTTGCAGATATTCTGTATTCCTTCCTTGATCCTAAGATTCGCGAACAGTAGGAGGGATGAGACATGAAACGTAAAAACATGAATCATGCTGCCGACATTCTGGCAGATAAAATCGCAGACGGTTTTTCCATGGAAGGCACTGACTGGATTCCGGAAGGTGCTACAGAACCTGCACAGATTGAAGAAAAAGCAGAAGCGGAAATTGCACCCAATGAAACACTGAAAGAACAGATTTTCAGCATCTTTCGTCATAATAAAGTTGCATTGGTGTCTGCCATTATCATCACATTATTCGTCATTGTAACCATCGCTGCACCTCTGTTTGCACCTTGCGACCCGTATGTACAGGATTTGACCAATCGTGCCGGTACACCATCTGCACAGCATCTTCTGGGAACAGACCAGCTGGGTCGTGATGTTCTGAGCAGAATGATTTACGGAGGCCGCGTATCGTTGATGGTCGGCCTGATTCCAACACTGATTTCCATGGCAATCGGTACGGTTCTGGGCCTTGTTTCCGGATTTGTCGGCGGCAAGGTAGATAACATTATCATGCGTATCGCGGATGTGCTGATGGCATTCCCGTCCCTGCTGCTGGCCATGCTGGTTTCTTACACACTGGGCGGAGGCATGCTGACCATCTTCATTGCGCTGAGTCTGGCCGGCTGGGCAGGTACTGCTCGTGTGGTACGTTCCGAAGTATTGTCTCTCCGCGAAAAGGAATACGTGGAAGCAGCTACTTCCATCGGTGTGAAGAGAAGCGTTATCATGATGCGTCACATTCTTCCGAACTGCATCCCTACACTGGTTGTACTCTTCACTATGAATGTTCCGGGTAACATCCTGACTGAATCCAGTCTGTCCTTCCTGGGCATCGGCGCACAGCCGCCTGATCCAAGCTGGGGTCTGATGGTATTTGAAATGAAAAAATATCTTTCAGACTCTCCGGTTGCAACACTGGCACCTGGTATTGTCATTCTGATTCTGGTCGTTGCATTCAACTTCCTGGGTGATGCCCTCAGAGACAAACTGGATCCATCCCTGCAGAACTAAGATAAGGCGGTGAAACTATGAGCAATAATGATTCTATATTTCAGATCCGAGGGCTGAAGACACAGTTTTTCACCTCGAAGGGTATTGTTCCCGCCGTGGATGGTGTGGATATTACCGTAAAGAAAGGCGAAGCCGTTGGCCTGGTTGGCGAATCCGGCTGCGGTAAAAGTATGACCGCCATGTCCACCATGCAGCTTCTCCAGTATCCCGGCAGGGTCGTGGCAGGAGAGATTTTGCTGGATGGCGAAAACCTTCTTGAAAAAACGAAAAAAGAAATGGATGAAATCCGCGGAAATCGAATCACTATGATTTTCCAGGAGCCGATGACATCCCTGAATCCTGTGTATACCATTGGAAAGCAGGTTTCTGAAGCAATCCTGATTCACGAAAATGTATCGAAAGAAGAAGCAAAGCAGCGTACCATTGATATTTTCCGAAAAGTCGGTATTCCGGAACCGGAAAAAAGATACAATGTATTCCCGCATCAGCTTTCCGGCGGACTTCGTCAGCGTGTCATGATCGGTATGGCCATGGTCTGCAATCCGCAGCTGATGATTGCTGATGAACCGACCACCGCACTGGATGTAACCATCGAAGCCCAGATTCTGTATCTCATGAAACAGCTGCAGAAAGAACAGGGTACTGCAGTCGTCATGATTACCCATAATCTGGGCGTTGTCGCCGAATCCTGCGATTATGTATATGTTATGTATGCCGGAAAAATCATGGAAGAGGCACCGGTTCGCGAGCTGTTCAGAGATCCGAAACATCCATACACCTTCGGTCTGATGAACTCCATTCCGAAAATGACAGAAGTCAAGGAGCACTTGTATACCATCAAGGGTCTGGTTCCAAATCTGCTGCATCTTCCGCAGGGCTGCCGTTTCTGCCCTCGCTGTGAAAAGGCCATGAAGGTCTGCACCATGTACGAACCGGATCTTTATGAAACCGAAGATGGTCATAAAGTAAGATGCTTCCTGTATAATAAGGAGGTGATGAACAGTGGAAAATAGAAAAATCCTCGTTGAAACCAGAGAGTTGACGAAAGAATTTAAAACCGTCTCCAGTACCTGGAGTAAAAGCAAGGGGATTGTTCACGCTGTAACCGATGTCAATCTGCAAATTTACGAGGGGGAAACACTGGGCGTTGTGGGAGAATCCGGCTGCGGGAAATCCACGCTGGGTCGCCTGATTTTACGCTTGCTGGAACCAACCAGAGGTTCCGTACTGTTTGACGGTCAGGATCTCAGCCAGCTGAAAACAGAAGAACTGCGTGATATGCGTAAGCAGATGCAGATGGTATTCCAGGATCCATACGCTTCCCTGAATCCGCGGTTAAAAATCCGTGATATCGTTGCAGAACCCCTGGTAACTCATCACATTGTAAAATCAAAAGAAGAAAGTACTGCTATCGTAGAAGATCTCCTGCGGAAGTGCGGCATCCGTCCGGAATTTATGTACCGGTATCCGCATCAGTTTTCCGGCGGTCAGAGACAGCGCGTGAGCATCGCCAGAGCGCTGGCTCTCAATCCACGGCTCATCGTCTGTGACGAACCGGTGTCTGCACTGGATGTTTCCATTCAGTCCCAGATTCTGAACCTGCTGGGCGACCTGCAGGCTGAACGAAATCTGACTTACATCTTTATTTCCCACGACCTTTCGGTGGTTCGCTACCTGTCTGACCGGGTATGCGTCATGTTCCTGGGTAAGGTCTGCGAACTGGGAATCACCAGAGAAATCTATGCGGATCCGATTCATCCGTATACCAGATTCCTTCTGGATGCAGTTCCAATCCCGGATCCGGAACGAAAGAAAGAATCGAAAGATATGCTTACCGGTGAAATTCCAAGCCCTGTGAACCCGCCAAGCGGCTGTTATTTCCGTACCAGATGTCCGTATGCGACAGAGCACTGTGCACAGGAAGCACCGGAGCTGCGTGAAGTGCGCCCAGGCAGATTCGTTGCCTGCCACCGCGCCGGCGAAGTATAAAAACAATAAAGTTGAAATTCACACCTCATACAATATAAAAGGTCCGGGCTCTGCTTCATTATGTGGCAGAGTCCGGACTTTTTCATCTTCCGATTGTTTCTTTTATCGAAAGGTCTTCGTCGCCGTGCGGTAGCAGATGTTGGACCACTTCGTGTAATACGTCTTTCCGTCGATCACCCGCATGCCGCGCACTTTATAGTAATACCGGATTCCTTTTTTCAGGGCCTTGCTGTTGGTGTAATAAGTCGCCTTTCCCGTCTTCGTTGTGTAAATCGGCGTTTTTCCGTAGCCGGTGGTTTTCTTCGTGGATCGGAATATCTGGAAACAGTCTGCTTTATACCCTGCAGATTTTTTCCATGTCACGCGGATGGCACCGTTATACATTTTCACCGTCTGTGCTGTATCCACTTGCTCCAACTTCCGCAGCCGCCGCAGTTCCCATGCCGGATGCTGTCATTGTCAAGCAAATCAGTATGCAAATCAGTGCTCTCATTTTCTTTTTCATCGTTCTCTACCTTCCTGAAAATGGTTTTCTATAATTAACTCCCTTTCCCCCGTAAAAAGGTTACAAGTTTCTTTCACATTTTCTACCCATGCCCCTTGCGTCTTATCCTTTCCGGGTGTAAGATGAACGAAGGGCGTACAGAATTCGCTCAGAAACGAGGATACAACATGAAACTGATCTATGCGCTGGTGGCATTCACCATCGGCATCTTTATGAACGTGCAGTCCGGCGTCAACGGACAAATCCGAATGATCACCGGCAACCCCGTGTTTGCCTCCACGGTCAATTTCGCCGTGGGCACCGCAGCATTGCTGCTCCTTCTTCTGATCACCTGCAAAGCCGGAATCTACAGGCTTCCTTCCCGGAGACGGCTTCATCATACCCAGTGGTGGATGTGGACCGGCGGGCCTCTTGGCGTCATCTATGTCATGGCAGGCGTACTGCTTCCTGCAGCCATCGGCTTCGGTGCGTTTTTCAGCATGCTTGTAACCGGTCAGCTGCTGTTTTCGGCCTTGGTGGATCAGCTGAATCTGCCGCCCGGCCATCGCACGGAAATCAGCGTGCGCCGTGTTTGCGGCATTCTGCTTCTTATTGCAGGCGCATTCATCGTTCAGAACACATAATTCACTTCGCAAAATCCACACTCCCGGAGGTTTTCTATGGGCATACTTCTCGGTTTGGTCAGCTTTCTGACCGGCGTCACCGTCATCATACAATCTGCAGTCAACGGGCGTCTCCGCTCCATGACTGCCAATCCCATCTTCGCATCGGCAGCCAGCTTCGGCGGCGGCCTACTTCTGCTGTTTCTCATGCTTTTCGCCGCCCACTGGCTTGGAATTTATGCCATTCCCACCCTGTCCGCTCTGGGACAGACCAGGGCCTGGATGTATATCGGCGGCCTGATCGGCACCGCACTGGTCATCGGTTCCATCGTGATTCCCAAAAAAATAGGCTTTACAGCCTATTTCAGTATGCTGGTTGCAGGTCAGCTGGTAGGTTCGGTCATTGCAGATGCCATCGGCTTCCTGGGAAATCCCGTACATCTGCCAGGAGCAGCCAGAATCTTCGGCGTGATCTGCCTCATTGCAGGGGCAGTGCTGGTGCAGAAGAAATGACATTCCCACTGCTCAGTTCATTGCAGGCAAGGTCGAAAATCCTGTGATCCATGCAGGACAGCACGACATCAATTTTGTAATCGGCATTTTCCTTAAGCCATCCACGAACGGTATTCACCGCTGTGTGGGTTGCTTTATCCTTGGGAAAGCAAGACCTTCCGGTGGACAGAGCAGGGAAAGCGATGCTGTGAATCCGGTGTGCTCTTGCCATATTAAGACAGCTCCGGTAGCATACTGCCAGAAGACTTTCATCATCCCGGGTATACACGGGGCAAGCGGTGTGGATTATATAAGATGCTTTCAGCCGGTAGCCGCCGGTGAGCCTGACCTCGCCAGTCTCGCAGCCGCCCAGAGTGCGGCATTCTTCCAGAAGTTCCGGTCCGGCTTCCCGATGAATTGCGCCATACACACCGCTGCCGCCTGAAAGTGTCTTGTTGGCAGCGTTGACGATACACTGCACATCCAGCTGGGTTATGTCCGCATC
Source organism: Bacillota bacterium (assembly GCA_016302925.1). GTDB lineage: Bacteria > Bacillota > Clostridia > Peptostreptococcales > Anaerovoracaceae > RGIG7179. Next base: position 487 of record JAEDMR010000016.1, on the reverse strand, counting down.
CGTCACGGTGATTCCATCCACCGGACCGAACCAGCGATCCAGCTGGTATTCCCGGCCCTCTGGAATTTCCTCCTTTTGAAATCTTTCCCGCAGTTCCATCAGAATCTGACCCAAATGGTTCTCCCCTTCCCGGGTACGCAGGTCAACACCCCAGTAAGTATCTCCCCAGCGGTTTCCCTCTATCAGCGGCAGGCTTCCGGTTTTCGCCAGGCGCCTTGCCAGCCGGGGATTCTGGGTAAACTTGGCCTCCACAATTTCCCGCATCAGCTTCAGCTTTACCCGATCCCAGTCTTCACGGACTTCCACCTTACGCCCCATCCGCTTGGCTTCGTCTGCATACAGGTGCGCAAACTGCTTTCTGGCATCTGGATCTGCCAGCTTCTGTGCCTGATAAGCGGACTCGGAATTATCATAGATGATCCCGTCAAAGAACAGCTTTGCCGGATAGAAATTGCTTAAAAACTCATATTCCTCCCGAAACCGGTCG
>JAEDMR010000186.1 GCA_016302925.1 Bacillota bacterium | reverse complement strand
AATTGTCATACATATCCCAGCTTGCGCATGCCGGAGACAGGAGCACCGTATCTCCCGGCACGGCCATTTCACTGGCTCTGCGCACGCATTCATTCATATCCTTCGCATAGGAATAATCTTTGAATCCGCAGCGGTCAGCAGCTTCTGCAATCAGCTTGCCGTCTCTGCCCAGCAGGATCATATGCTTCACGCTGCCGCGGAACTGACGGATCAGTTCATCAAAGGTCTGCCCCTTGCCGTCGCCCCCTGCAATGAGTATGATATTCTTTTCAATGGCACGCAGCGCAGTCACGGTAGCATCCACGTTGGTTCCCTTGGAATCGTTATAATATTTTACGCCGTTGATTTCGCCGGAGAACTCGATTCTGTGGGCCACGCCGCCGAATTCCCGCAGAGTCTTCGCAATCACCTGCGGATCGATGCCGGCGAAGTAGCAGATGGCCGCCGCTGCCAGAGCATTTTCCACATTGTGGCCGCCGATGATATGCAGCTCATCCGCACGGCAGAAGGTGACCAGTTCACCGGCCTCATTCTTCAGAACCAGCCAGCCATCCTTCACGAAGGCACCGAAATCCAGTTCCTCCCGCCGGCTGAACGGAACGATTCTGGCCTTGCAGCCATAAGTTTCTGCCAGAGCATAGCACTGCTTGTCGTCGTAATTCAGCACACAATAGCCGGAAGCATCCTGATTGGCGAAAATCTCTGCCTTTGCTTCTCCATATCCTTCCATAGTGTGATGGCGATTCAGATGATCCGGCGTCAGATTCAGAATGGCAGAAACCACCGGCTTGAAATACCGGGTGGTCTGCAGCTGGAAGCTGCTGGTTTCCGTTACCAGCCAGTCATCTTCATCTGCATCCAGCGCTTTGGAAATCACCGCAACGCCGATGTTTCCCACCACATGGGTGCTGCGTCCGGAGGCCTTGAAGATTTCCCCTGTCAGCGTGGTCGTCGTCGTTTTTCCGTTGGTTCCGGTAATTGCCACGAAATGTCCCCGGGCAATCCGATAGGCGATTTCCAGTTCCCCGATGATCTCCACACCTTCTGCTTCCGCTTCACGGATGAACGGCAGTTCCGGATTGACGCCCGGGCTCAGAATCATCATATCAAACTGGCTCATATCCTCCGGAATTGTACCCAGGTACAATCCCAGATTTTCTCCTCCCAGAGAACCGGTCAGAAAGTTGATCAGCTGACCATCCACCTGGTCCGGCGATTTGGAATCCTGCACGGAAACCTCTGCGCCCAGCTTCAGCATGGCCTGAATGGCTGCGATCCCGGATTTTCCCAGTCCAACCACCAGCACGTGTTTTCCCTTTATGTTCTTTATGTTCATGTTTTCCATCCGAATCACCTCGACTTTCTTTCTCGTCTTTGTCTTTCTAAATCATACTATAACACATCATTACATCTGTCAGATGTTCATGATCAGGATCGCCAGCAGGCAGAAGAGCAGCGTCAGTCCCCAGAACATGGCCACCACCTTCCGCTCGTTCATGCCGCAAAGCTCGAAATGATGATGCAGCGGCGCCATCTTGAACACCCGCTTGCCGTTTTTTTTGAATACGGCCACCTGAATGACCACCGACAGGGCTTCCATCACATAGATCAGCCCTGCAACAGCCAGCAGAAATTCCATTTTCATCATGACGGCACCGGCAGCAAGGGCGCCGCCCAGGGCCATGGAACCGGTGTCTCCCATGAAGATCTTCGCCGGATTCCGGTTATACATCAGGAATCCCAGACAGCCGCCGGCAATACCGCCGAAGAACAGCACTTCCCCGGAGAAGCCGAAGACCGTACCGCCGATCACCATGAAGAATGCGACCAGTGTGGTCACGCCGGAAGCCAGCCCATCCAGACCGTCGGTCAGGTTCACCGCATTGCTCATGGCAACCATGACGAAAACGACAAACGGCACATAGAGCCAGCCGAAATCCACATATACATCAAACAGCGGGATCCAGACTTCTGTACCGCCGCCTGCCATGCCGCCGGAAAAATATGCGGCATATACAGCGAAGGCAAGGGAAAAAGCCAGCTGCATAATAATCTTCTGCTTTGGGTTCAGTCCCAGGTTATTTTTTTTGATCGCTTTTTCATAATCGTCAATGAAGCCGATCAGGGCGAAAAGCACCATGACGATCATGGGAACCAGTGTCTGGTGGGTCAGCGTCCCGTTGGCCAGGTTCACCAACAGTGCAGAAATCACCGCACCGGTGATGATGGCAATGCCGCCCATGCTTGGCGTTCCCGTTTTTTTCAGATGTGACTGCGGCCCCTCTTCCCGGACATACTGCTGGAACTGTTTCTTTTTCAGAAAGGGGATCAGCTTTCCAGTGACAAACCCGCTGATGACCCACGCGATGACTAACGCAAATACTGCAAAAATAAGGGGTGTATACATTTTTCTTTCTTACTCCTGTTCTTTCTCCTCAAAGATTTTTTTCACGACTTTTTCCATCTCCATGCTGCGGGATCCTTTCACCAGCACCACGTCACCCGGTCGGATCAGCTGTTCCAGATCCCCGATCAGTTCCTCCCGGCTGTCATAATGCTTCACATGTTCCTCCCCGAGATAAGGTGCTGCGCCCAGGCCGATATATCTGGCATGATCACCCACAGTCACCAGGAAGTCGATGTGCTGCGCTCCTGCATAAGCACCCACCTGGCGATGGAAGTTCTCGCTTTCCGGCCCCAGTTCCTTCATGTCGCTTAAGATGGCGACCTTGCGGATTCCCTTGGTGGCAAGGAGTGTGTTGATGGCGGACCGCATGGATTCCGGCGCCGCGTTGTAAGTATCGTCGATGACCTTAATGCCGTTTTTCCCCCGGACATTCAGCCGCTTTGCGGTCAGCTCGGCCTGCTGCAGGCCTGCCGCAGCCTCCTCCGGCGAGATATCCAGAAGCTCTCCCACTGCAATGGCCAGCGCGGAATTCATGGCATTATGTGCCCCCGGTACCGGAAGCGACACTTCATACTGTTTATGATTTCGGTCCAATGTGTATTTTATACCTTTATCGCCAAAATCGCAAACATTAGATACGATAAAATCACTTTTTCCGTCATTTCCCACAGTGACCACCCGGTAATTGCCGGCCACCATGTCCTTCTGCAGCAGATCGCAGCTCTGATTGACCACCAGAACCGACTCCGGCGTAAAGTATCCGGTCACCTCCATTTTCGCCTGTCGGATGCCCTCCCGGCTTCCCAGGTTTTCGATATGGGATATCCCGATGGTGGTGATGACGGCGATATCCGGGCGCACCATATCCGCCAGCACGTCAATCTCACCCCGGCTGTCCATGCCCATTTCCAGCACAGCAACCTCCAGATCCTCATCGAAAGACAGGATCGTCAGCGGCAGGCCGAATTCATTGTTGTAGTTTTTCTGGTTTCTGCCCGTCTTATAGCGGGTGGACGCCACATAATAGAGCATGTCGCGGGTGCTGGTCTTGCCCACGCTGCCGGTGACGGCAATCTTTTTTTTCAGCGGCAGAGCCGCAATGTAATACTTCGCAAGCTGCTGAAGGGCCCGTAGGGTGTCCGGCACCAGAATCACGCTGACGTCGTCTTTTTTCAGCCCCATTTCCCCCAAAACATCCTCGCCCGGCACTTTTTCTTCGTCGGAGATGACCAGCAGCCGGCATCCCCGTTTCAGCACATCAGCCAGATAATCATGGCCGTCTGCCCTGGCTCCCTTCATAGGAAAGAAGCCGTTTTTCGCTGTCACCTCTCTGGAATCGATGCATGCACCCCGCATGAAATGGTCCATACTTCCCTGCAGCAGTCTGCCGCCGGTCTGATCCAGAATTTCCTTTACCGTGATGTTTTTCATGTTCTGTTTTCCCCCGTATGATCCTGAAAATCTCTGATTTTCATAATATAGTCTCTGACAATTTCTCTGTCATCGAAATGTATCTTTTTCTCTCCCGTCAGCTGATACGTTTCATGTCCCTTGCCGGCGATGAGTACAATATCATCTTTTTCCCCCAGACGGACTGCTTCCCGGATGGCTTCCGCCCTGTTTTCCACCGTCTTCCAGCTGCCCCGCAGCCTGCCCTCTTCCCGGACTTCCTCCAT
>JAEDMR010000185.1 GCA_016302925.1 Bacillota bacterium | reverse complement strand
AAGAAAATGGATGATAATATGGCAGAAATTACTATAGATAAGTACGTGTCTGCCATCAGTATATTTGCACGTCAGGATAGTGGCAACGGTTATGACACCGATGGAATGTATCTTAACATACGCAACAGGATTGCAGAAGGCATACAAAATACTACCATTAAGGCATCGTCCAAGAAAACAATTACATCATCCGGTGCACCAGCAGTAAAGGTTTCTTGGACCAAGTCCAAGGGCTATGCTGTAGACTACTATGTAGTGTATATGTCTACAAAGAAAAACTCTGGATATTCCAAGGCATATACAACAAAGAACGGAGATATGACTTCCATTACCCTCAGCAAAAATATGAAAAGTGGAAAGACTTATTATTTTAAGGTGAGAGGTGTCAGGAAGATAGAAGACAAGTTATATTATACCAATTGGTCCAACAAAACCAGCAAAAAATTATAGTATTGGTAAAGAGACTGTGAAAAAAAGGCTGTAAATATCTAAAAGAACTGAGCCTTCTATGGTAAAATCAAATTACCATAGGAGGCTTTTCCATTTTCCATTCAGTAAAAACGACATGAAATAGACTATAAAAAACACTTATGAATTATTACGAGGCGGGTCTCCTTCCCGGATCCGAAGAACACGGCGAATTTCCTTGGGGACGACCACCCTTCCCAGATCATCGATTCTTCTGACAATTCCTGTTGCTTTCATGCTCTGTTCCTCCATAAATGTTGGTACACCTATTATTTGCATCGGCGGAAATATTATGCACGGATTTCCGTCAAATTCAGTCCGGAATTCTGTCTATTTTTCACCGCATATTCACTTGGAAAGTTGCTTCCAACTGTGGTATACTATTCTATTAGATACAATGCACAAAATATATCGTCAGGAGGGTTTTATGCTTTTTAAGAACATTACGGTTCTCAATGATAATTTTGAAATAGAAAAAGGTCGCTTCGTTCTGGTGAAAGACGGACGGATTGCGTCGATTGAAGATGCCTCGCCGGAGGATTACAGCGGTGAGGTTTACGATGGAAAAGGAAAGCTGCTGATGCCGGGATTCTATAATGCCCATGCCCATTCTCCGATGACGCTGATGCGCGGCTACGGGGAGAATATGGCACTGCAGGACTGGCTGAACAAGAGGATTTTCCCTTTCGAAGATAAACTGAGCAGTCCGTCGGTTTACTGGGGGACACTGCTTGCCATGGCAGAATCGATTCGCTTCGGCATTGTTTCTTCCAGCGACATGTACTACTTTATTGATGATATGGTGCGCGCTGTGGCGGACAGCGGTGCGAAAGCCAATATTTCCCGGGCAATTTCAAACTTTGACAATAATGATGTATGGAATCTGCCTTCTGTGCAGGAAATGCAGCGGACATATGAAGCATATCATAATACGGAAGACGAACGGATTAAAATGGACATGAGCATTCATGCGGAGTACACTTCCAATGAAACCGGCGTGCGCGCTGTGGCGGATTATGCCAGAGAGAAGCAGGCAAACATGCATGTTCATGTATCCGAAACCAGACTGGAACATGAGGAGTGCAAAGCACGGCACGGCGGTATGACGCCGGTTCAGTATTTTAACAGCCTCGGTGCTTTTGATACACGGACTACCGCAGCACATTGCGTCTGGGTGGAGGGCGAGGATTTTGACATCCTGAAAGAGAAAGGTGTTACGGTGGCATCCAATCCTGTGAGCAATCTGAAGCTGGCAAGCGGTGTCTGCAATGTGCCGGAACTGCTGCGGCGGGAAATCCGGGTGGCCATCGGCACCGACAGTGTGGCAAGCAACAACAGCCTGAACTTCTTCGAGGAAATGAAGATGTTCGCCATCGCATCCAAAATGTACTATCAGGATCCTACGGCTGTGACACCGGTGGAAACGCTGCGTGCTGCCACCGTAAACGGAGCGCTGAGTCAGGGCAGGGGAGACTGCGGGCGCATTTCGGAAGGCTGCCGTGCGGATCTGATTGTGGTGGATATCGATCAGCCGAATATGCAGCCGGTGCATAACATGGCCAATAATTTAGTATATTCTGCTTCCGGCAGTGATATAGTATTAACGATGGTCGATGGCAGGGTGCTTTACCGTGATGGAGAGTATATGACCATTGATATTGAAAAGACCATGTTCGAGGTACAGAAAGAAACCGATGCCATCCTGCATGCACTGTAAGAATGCATGCAGGCAAAATATGAAATTGAAGTTGAAATGTGAGGGCATTTTATGTCAAATAATAAGTTTCTGAAAGGCGCAGCCGTACTTGGAATCGCCGGAGTGATCGTGAAGATCATCGGTGCGGTGTTCCGCATTCCTCTGACCAACTGGATCGGTCAGGATGGAATGTCTTATTATGGTTGTGCTTATCCGATCTATTCTCTGTTTCTTACAGTTTCCACAGCGGGGATTCCTGTGGCGATTTCCAAGATGGTGTCTGAACGGATTACAGTTCGGAATTACGGAGGAGCCCATAAGGTGTTCAAAGTATCTCTCGGACTTCTCGCAGGATTGGGAGCCGTCTCGTTTTTAATCTGCTATCTGGGCGCGGATTTTATTGCAGGAACTGTACAGAATAATCCGGAGGCTGCTTCATCAATCCGGGCCATTTCACTGGCACTGCTTTTCGTTCCGATTCTGTCTGCCTTCCGCGGATATTTTCAGGGAAGACAGAATATGAATCCGACGGCGGTATCGGAACTGACGGAACAGACGGTACGCGCCGCTGTCGGCCTTACACTGGCATACAGCTTTCTTACCGTGGGGCTTCCGCAGGCTGCTGCCGGAGCAACTTTCGGTGCTTCGGCCGGTTCCTTCGCAGCCATGGTTGTGATTGCACTGATCTATGTATTAAATCGAAAAACGATTCATCTTAAGATCCGCAGAGGGGACAATGAGTACGAAGAAACCCGGGAGATCATTCGAAAGGTTCTGATGATTGCAATTCCCATCACATTGGGTGCATCCATCATGCCGATCATGAATGCCATCGATTCTACGGTGGTCATGGGACGCCTTGAGGCTACCGGCTGGACCCACGAGCAGGCGAAGAGTCTGTTTGGACAGCTGTCGGGTTATTGTGCCTCGCTGATCGGACTGCCGCAGATCTTCACACAGGCAGTAGCAGTCAGCCTGGTTCCGGCTATTTCCGCTGCCTTCCTTCGCGGGGAGAAACATGAACTTCAGGACAATCTGAAAATGGGACTTCGCCTGACCATGATTGTTGGTTTTCCATGTGCGGTGGGAATGTTTGCACTGGCGCAGCCGATTTTGCTTCTGCTGTTTTCCAGCAGGCCGGCGGAAGCTATCGCATCTGCACCGACGCTGATGGTTATGTCTGTCAGTGTAATTTTCCTTGCCTCTGTACAGACGCTGACCGGTGCGCTGCAGGGCGTGGGAAAACAGAGTGTTCCGGTGTGGAATCTTGCAATCGGCGCTGTATTCAAATTTGCTGTGACCTGGGTATGTGTCGGAATTCCTGCAATCAATGTGAAAGGTGCGCCAATCGGCACGATTACAGCCTATGTGATCGCTATGTTGCTGGATCTTCGTGCTGTGAAGAAATATACCGGAACTACGTTTGATATGCGAACCACATATCTGATTCCGGGCACGGCAGCATGTCTGATGGGCCTGGGAACAGTAGCCTGCTACAAGCTGCTTTATATGGTGACAGACAGCAACGGAATTTCCACCCTGCTGTCCATCGCAGTTGCTGTGGTGGTGTATTTTGCTCTGATTCTTCTGATGAAGGGGATTTCCAGAGAAGAAATAGAGCATCTGCCGAAGGGCGACAAGCTGGTACGTCTGCTGGGCAGATTTCTCAGATAGATATTCCCGGAATCATCCGGAGAAGCCGGGAAAGGAGACAATATGAAAGAACAATACAAAAAAATCGCAATGACGGCGGAAAACAGTGCAGACGCCATCCGCCGCCTGGCAGAAATCATAAAAATACTTCGAAAAGAATGCCCCTGGGACAGGGAACAGAATCATGAATCCCTTCGAACCTGTCTTCTGGAAGAATCCTATGAAGTCGTGGATGCAATCAATCGGAATGATCAGGAAAACCTGCGGGAAGAGCTGGGGGACGTTCTGCTTC
>JAEDMR010000015.1 GCA_016302925.1 Bacillota bacterium | reverse complement strand
CGTCTGTCTTCGGATTATCCGGAAGCAGATGCGGGTGTTGCCATACGTCAGATGGAGGACGGACCGGTGTGGCTGTCCGCCGTGCTGCTTCAGAAACTGGGTGATGAAAAGAGAGAAGCAGAACTTAAGATACAGATTGATGCTGACATTTCCGATCTGGGGCAGCCGGCTATTATGGCCTGTACGCTGACTGTACAGAAGGACGGTGCAGCTTCGCAGCCACAGACAGAAATTCTGGAGTACAGCTATAAAGAGTTAAACATTCCGGAAGATCTGCTGCAGGAAACAGTGCTGTGCATCAACCGTAATATTCCGATACTGGCATCCATGCAGGCAGAAGCAGAAGAAGGAGTGTAGAACAGAATGAAAAATCTGAAATTATGTGAAAGCGATTACCGTTTCATGACGGTGATCTGGGATAACGAGCCGGTGGCTTCGGGACATCTGGTGGAACTGTGCCGGCAGCAGCTGGGGTGGAAAAAAGCGACCACCTATACGACGTTGAAGAAGCTCAGCGAAAAGGGATTCGCGCAGAATGTGGATACCATCGTGACTTCACTGGTGCCGCGGGAAGCCGTACAGGCATATGCCAGCGAGCATTTCGTGGAGCACACGTTTCGTGGATCACTGCCCCAGTTTCTGGTTTCGTTTCTGGGGGGAAAAACCATCTCTGAAGAAGAGGCTGCGGAACTGAAGCGTCTCATCGACCAGCACAGAGAGTAGAGAGGAGAAGGGGAAATGGAACTGAGAAAAAAGAGAAAATTGATTTTGATGGCTGCGGCAGGTCTTTTGTTCGTGGCGCTGCTTGCCTATGTGTTTCTGACGCCGATGGGCGCACTGCGGGCCGCTGTGTTTGTCAATTTGCATCCGGCCAGTGCCGTGACCATGGATGCGCAGGTTCAGCGTGCAGCAGACTGGGTGTCTGCAGAAGCTGTTATCTATGAAATTACGTCCCATGTTCCCCATGAACGGGCGACGGATTCCGATCTGGTCAACTGGATCGTATACCGACATGGACCGTTCTATACTGCAGAGTATTACGGATGGGGCTGAGCACTCTGCTCTGCCGCTTTCTTTCCCTGCCAGGTGTCCCGCAGATGCAGCTGGTCGTTGATGCCGTTTAAGATTGTCCGCTTGTTGAAGCTCCATGGCGGGCTGATCAGGATGGAGCGGGGTGCATCGCCGGTGAGCCGGTGAATGGTCACGGAAGGCGGGATGATTTCCAGACAGTCCACAACCAGACTGACGTATTCTTCAATGGAAGAGAAGGGCTGGTAGTCTGCATAATCCCGTTCCATGGCAGAACCCTTCACTACATTGAGAAGATGGAGCTTCATGCCGAAGAGATCCGGCTGATTTGCCACATAGCGGACGGACTGGAGCATCATGTCCCGGGTCTCGCCGGGTAGTCCGAGAATCAGGTGCACGACGGTGCGAATGCCACGGCTGCGGAGTCCTTCCATGGCTTCGTCGAAGACAGAGAGGGGATAGCAGCGGTTGATCAGGCCTGCCGTTTCTTCATGAATGGTCTGCAGACCCAGTTCCACCCAGAGAAAGTGGCTGCGGCTGATCTCGGCAAGCAGATCCAGCACCTCTTCCGAAAGACAGTCCGGACGGGTGCCGATCACAAGCCCCTCGATCCGGGGATTGGCGAGAATTGCATTATATCTGGTGCGGAGCTCGGAAACGGGTGCGTAGGTGTTGGTATGATTCTGGAAGTATGCCAGATATCTGGCATGGGGCCACTTGTCCGATAACAGACGAATCTGGTCGTCGATGTCGGAGGCGAATTCGCCGGATCCGCTGTCGGAGCAGAAGAGACAGCCGCCGGTGCCTTTGGTGCCGTCCCGGTTGGGACAGGTGAAGCCGCCGTCAATGGCAAGTTTAATGGTTTTTTCTCCGAAATACTGTTTCAGCCAGGTGCTGATGGAATAAAAACGCTGGTCTCCGAACTGTGGAGGGCAGGTTTCTTTTTTTGTGTTCATCGCGTAGTAATCTCCTAAAATATCGCTCAAATCTCTTTCAAATATCACAGTTTTATGTTAGAATATATCTTTAGAATATTAGAATAGCAGAAGTCTTGCTATTTTGCAAGGAGGGGGTTTTTTGGAAAAGATAAATCGGGAAGAATCCAGTCCGCAGATTTATTCCTGTGAACGCCCGCAGGGCAGTCCGATACTGTATTCGCTGGAACCGGAAACAGAAACGCAAAAGGTGAAAAAGACACTTCTTCTGCACTCCTGCTGCGGTCCGTGCAGCACGGCATGCATTGAACGGGTGCTCCCGGAGTATCAGGTGACGGTGTTCTATTTCAATCCGTGCATTACGGAACCGGAGGAATATGAACGGCGGAAAGCGGCACAGATTCAGTTCCTGCAGGAATATAACAAAGGTTTGGAATTGGAAGAACAGGTGGGATTCATAGAGGGAGACTATGAACCGGAAAGCTTCCTTCGATTGACGGAAGGTTATGAAAAGGAACCGGAGGGGGGCGCCCGCTGCACACTGTGTTTCCGGCAGCGGCTGGAAGAAACCGCAGTGCTGGCAGAAAGAGAAGGCTTTTTCTGCTTTGGCACCACTCTGACCGTGAGTCCCCATAAGAACTATCCGCTGATCTCCACCATCGGCAGCCAGCTGGCCAGGGAGCATCATGTGGAATTTCTGGATTTGGACTTTAAGAAAAAAGCCGGGTTTCAGAGAAGCATCGAGCTTTCAAAGGAATATGGGCTATATCGGCAGAACTACTGCGGATGCAGATATTCCATGCGGGCAGAAACGTCGGAAAAATAGATTTTGAGAAGAAATATAAAAAAAGAAACAGGAGAAAACATGGCAAACTTAATTTTACCGAAAAACTATGAACCGGTTCTCGACCTGATGGAAAGTCAGAGAGCCATTAAAAAGATCAAGGACTATTTCCAGGCAGAACTGGCTTACGGGCTGAATCTGCGCAGAGTATCCGCACCGCTGTTCGTCCTGCCGCAGACTGGCCTGAACGACAATCTGAACGGTGTGGAACGCCGGGTCAGCTTCAGTGTGAAGGACATGGATGAAGCGGAAGTGGAAGTAGTGCAGTCCCTGGCCAAGTGGAAGAGAATGGCCCTGGGAAAATACGGCATTGAGCCAGGACATGGTCTGTATACGGATATGAATGCCATCCGCAGGGATGAGGAAATGGATAATCTGCATTCGATCTATGTGGATCAGTGGGACTGGGAAAAGGTTATCACAAAGGAACAGAGAACCGAGGAATATCTGAAGGAAACGGTTACGACGATCTACAATGCGGTCAAGAACCTGGGAGATTATGTGAACCGCCTGTATCGCAATCTGCAGACAGAGATTCCGAATGAAATCTTCTTCATCACGACCCAGGAACTGGAGGATATGTATCCGGATAAGACACCGAAGGAAAGAGAAGACCTGATCACGAAGGAGCATGGTGCAGTCTTCATTATGAAAATCGGAGGCAGACTGGCATCCGGCCAGAAGCATGACGGACGTTCCCCGGACTATGATGACTGGGAACTGAACGGCGATATCATCCTCTGGAATGAGGTGCTGGACAGATCCTTTGAAATTTCTTCCATGGGTATCCGCGTGGATGCGGAAGCAATGCGCCGGCAGCTGACAATTGAGGGCTGTGAAGACAGAATGGAAATGGAATTCCATAAGGCAATTCTGGAAGATCGTCTTCCGTATACCATCGGCGGCGGCATCGGTCAGAGCCGTCTCTGCATGTTCTTCCTGCGGAAGGCCCACATCGGTGAAGTGCAGGCTTCGGTATGGCCGCAGGAGATGATCGAGACCTGTGCAGCAAACAATATTCACCTGCTGTAGGTTTTATGAGATACGCAGATATCATCATTGACAATAAAAGCAGGCACACCGACAGCCTGTATACCTATAAGACGGAGGATACTGCCGTGAAGGCAGGAGACCGGGTGCGGATTCCCTTCGGCATGTATAATAAAGAACGGTCAGGTTATGTGTACCGGATCAGCAGCGAAGAAGAATCGGCAGACAACTCGAACTGTCCGCCGGAAAAGATGAAGACGATTCTCGGCGTGGACGACAGTTTGCCTCTGACTGAAGAGATCATGACCACTGCCGGGTGGATGAAGCAGCGTTACGGCATTACATACTGGGACTGTGTCCGGTGCTTTATTCCTGCAGGAGGACCTGCCAGAGAAGGAAAGGAAAAGGAGCCGTATCAGGGTCTGACCGGACATTATGAGAAACCGGAAGCCTTGACAGAAGAACAGCAGGCGGCGGTGGACCGGATCGGAAGCGCCATCGACGCCGGCCGGCAGGAGAATTTTCTCCTTCACGGCGTCACTTCCAGCGGCAAGACGGAAGTCTACATGGAAGCCATCGACCGGTGTCTGGCACTGGGAAAGACGGCAATTATGCTGGTTCCCGAAATCGCCCTTACAACGCAGATGATCGACCGGTTTGCAGGCCGGTTCGGCAAGGAGAATCTGGCGGTCATGCATAGCAAGCTGACCCGGCGGGAACGATATGACGAGTGGCAGCGGATCCGCCGCGGCCAGGCACGCATCGTGGTGGGCGCCCGGATGGGTGTCTTTTCTCCGCTGGAAAACATCGGCATCATCATTTTGGATGAGGAGCATGAAGCGACTTATAAAGCGGATATGACGCCGAAGTATGAGACGGTGGATGTGGCTCTGAAACGTTTGAAATACTATGACGGGGTGCTGCTTCTGGGCAGCGCGACCCCATCCGTGGTATCCTATCAGCGGTGCAAAGAAGGTATCTATCATCTCATTGAACTAAAGGAGCGATTTAACCAGACACCTCTTCCGGACGTGGAGATCGTGGATATGCGGGAAGAACTGAAAGCGGGAAACATGACGATTTTCAGCCGCGCGCTCTTCCGTTCCATGAAGGAGACACTGGAGGCAGGTCAGCAGATCATCCTGTTTCAGAACCGGAGAGGATATTCCAGTTTTATTTCCTGCAGGGAATGCGGTACGGCGATGAAATGTCCCAAGTGCGGCATCTCTCTGACCTACCACAAAGGCTGGGATCGTGCCGTCTGCCACTACTGCGGAAGGAAATTCCCGGTTCCGAAGACCTGCCCGGAATGCGGAAGCCGGTACATACGGTTTTTCGGCATCGGTACAGAGCAGGTGGAGGAAGCAGCGAAGAAGTTCTTTCCGGAGGCTGCGGTGGACCGGCTGGATCTGGACGCGGTAAAGACGCGGAAAGACCTGGATCGCATCCTGAAAAAATTCGCCGGCGGCGAAACGAAGATTCTCATCGGGACGCAGCTGGTGGCAAAGGGGCTTGACTTTCGGAATGTGGGCCTGGTAGGCGTCATCGCGGCAGATGTGACCCTGAACATTCCTGACTACCGCTCCACGGAACGGACTTTTCAGCTGGTGACCCAGGTGGCCGGCCGTGCGGGGCGGGGTGACCGGCAGGGCAGGGTCATCGTACAGACCTATGAACCGGATAATTACGCATTACAGGCGGCGAAACATCACGACTATGAAGGGTTTTTCCAACAGGAGATCCGGCTCCGCCAGTTTATGGATTATCCGCCTTTTACCGATCTGATCATGGTGAATTTCACTTCGGCAGAGGAGGCGACAGCCCTGGGAGCGGCAGAACGCTGCAGAGTCTATATGGAACACGCCATCGGAACAGAAAATGCCGGACAGGTGCTGGCGCCGAAGGTGGCAGTCAATTTCAAAGGAGAAGATTTTCGGTATTATATTCTGATCAAATGCCCTCGGGGCAGCCGGAATCAATATATTTATTATCTGGATAATTTCAGCCAGATACTGCTGCGGGAGAAGATCGACTGTAATATGAACCTCGATGTGAACCCATACAGCACGTTATAACCACATTTTCTATGTAAGACAGAAACGATAATCAGGAGGATACAATGGCAATCAGAAACGTAGTAACTGAAGGAGATGAGATCCTGCGGAAGAAATGCAGGGAAGTATCGGAAGTCACAGACCGGATTCGCATGACCATGGAAGACATGCTGGATACCATGCGGGAGCAGTGTGGCGTGGGAATCGCCGCACCGCAGGTGGGCATCATGCGCAGAATGTTTGTAGCAGAGCCTGAGCCGGGCAGAGTGTATTTCATGATCAATCCCGTGATTCTGGAACAGTCCGGTAGTCAGATTGATGATGAAGGCTGTCTCAGCGTGCCCGGGATGATCGGTACGGTGGAACGGCCGGACACCATCAAAATCCAGGCGCTGGATCTGGACGGAAATCTGCAGGTTTATGATTTCCAGGACTTTGATGCCAGAGTCATGTGCCACGAGTACGACCATCTGGACGGAATTCTGTATATTGACAAGGCAGAAAATATCCGGGAAGCTGTTTCCGCATATGACGAAGAGGAAGACTTCGGGGAGGAAGAATAAGCGATGAAAACCGTGTTTATGGGAACACCGGATTTCGCTGCGGTGGTTCTGGATTCTGTGGTAAAAGCCGGCTTTGAGGTGGGATATGTGATCACCCAGCCGGATAAGGCCAGAGACCGGGGAAAGAAAATCCAGTTTACGCCGGTAAAGGAAAAAGCACTGGAATACGGGCTGGAAGTACTCCAGCCGGAAAAGGTGAGAGGAAACGCAGCACTGCTGGAGCAGCTGCAGGAATACAGACCGGACATTATCATTGTTGTGGCATACGGACAGATTCTGCCGAAGGAACTGCTGGAGCTGCCGGAACTGGGCTGCGTCAATGTCCATGCCTCGCTGCTTCCGAAGCTTCGGGGGGCATCTCCGATTCAGAATGCCATTGTCACGGGCGAAACCGTCACCGGCGTGACCATCATGCAGATGGGAGAAGGGTTGGATACGGGAGACATGCTGACGAAGGTGGAAGTGGAAATCGGCAGGATGAACGGTGAGCAGCTCCATGATGCGCTGGCAGAGGCCGGAGCGAAGCTTCTGGTAGAGACACTGCCGAAACTGGAATCCGGTAGCATTACGCCGATACCACAGGACGACAGCCAGTCCACCTATGCGGGCCTGATCCGGAAGGCAGACGGAAAGATTGACTTCCGGAAAACACCGGAAGAGATTGAGAGACTGATTCGCGGATTTGATCCGTGGCCCGGTGCATTCTGTGACTGCAGCGGAACTGTGATGAAGCTGTGGGCTGCACAGCCTCTGAACCAGACCTGTGAGCAGGAACCGGGTACGGTTCTCCGGACAGGGGAAGAAGGAATGGACGTAAGCTGCGGCGGACGGATCCTTCGGGTCACGGAGATTCAGATGCCGGGAAAGAAGCGGGTTTTCGTAAAGGATTATCTGCGGGGAAATTCCATTGCAGCGGGAACGCTGCTGAAATAAAGGGGAAAAATGTATTATGTTTTGGTATGACTGGTCCTATTATATTTTATTGCCTGCGATCCTGTTTACACTGTATGCACAGAGTAAGGTCCAGGGAAATTTCAAAAAATTTTCGAAAGTGCGGACCATGCGGGGACTGACCGGTGCACAGGCCGCCAGAAGAATGCTGGACGCCAACGGACTGTCCGATGTGCAGATCGAGCAGATCTCCGGCAGTCTGACGGATCACTACGACCCGCGGAAGCGGGTGCTGCGGCTTTCACAGACCGTGTATAATGTGAATTCTGTGGCTGCCGTCAGCGTGGCCTGCCACGAGGCGGGACATGCGGTGCAGCATGCGGAAGCCTATATGCCGCTTCTCATGCGAAACAACATCGTGCCGCTGGTGAATTTCGCTTCGACACTGAGCTGGCCGCTGATTCTGTTTGGACTGCTGCTGATGGGATACGGAAGCTACATGGGCGATACCCTGTTCTTCATTGGTGTGATCGCTTTTGTTGCGGTCATCCTGTTTCATGCCATTACGCTGCCGGTGGAATTCAATGCCAGCAGCCGTGCCCTGCAGCAGATGGAAGGCCTTGGTCTGATCGCAGAGGAAGAAGAAGGCGGTGCGAAAAAAGTGCTTCGTGCAGCTGCCATGACTTATGTGGCATCCCTTGCCATGGCGGTGATGAATCTGATCCGGATTCTGGCACTGCGCGGAAGAAGAGATTAATTGCAGAAGAGATTCAAGAGATTCGTATATGGATATCAATCGAAAAACCGCTTATGGAGTGCTTCTGGATATGGAGACGAACCAGTCTTACTCCAATCTGGCGCTGAATCAATATATAGAGAAAAATAAGCCGGAAAATCCTGCGTTTGTGCGTGAAATGGTATACGGCGTGACAGAAAACCGGATTTTGCTGGACTTTTATCTGGCTGCACAGATTCCGTCTGGTCTCCGAAAGGTGAAAAAACAGGATATGACCCTGTTGAGAATGGGGATCTACCAGCTTCTGTTCATGGACTCGGTACCGTCCTATGCTGCTGTCAGTGAAACGGTAGCCATGGCACGCAGGCTGTGCCGCGGCAGGGAAGGTTTTATCAATGGTGTCCTGCGCGGCTTTCAGAGACGGCTGGAAGGGGAGAACCTTCCTCCGCTGCCGGATCGTGGGACAGATCCTGTGGAGTATCTTTCTGTAAGATATTCTTCTGCCCGCTGGCTGGTGGAACTGTGGATGAATGCCTACGGAACGGAGAAAACGGAAATGCTCCTGCAGGCATCCAATGGAAGACCGCTTCTTTCCCTTCGGGTGAACCGGAAAAAGATCGAACGAGATGCTTTGATGCAGCAGCTGCGGCAGGATGGCTTCCAAGTGGAAGAAGGCAGCCTTTCGGACCGGGTGATCCTGGTAACAGGAAAAGGCACCGGTATTCTGCAGCATCGGCTCTATAAAGAGGGCTGGTTCTCGGTGCAGGATCAGGCTTCTGTCCTTGCGGCAGATACGCTGCACCCGTCAGCTGGAAATCTGGTGATGGATGTCTGTGCCGCACCGGGCGGGAAAACCATGGCAATGGCTGAGGATATGGAAGCAAATGCCGGCGGCGGTTCGGCAGGCAGCATATACGCCTTTGATATTTATGAACATAAACTGAAGCTGATGGAAGAGCAGGCGAAGCGGCTGGGGCTTTCCATCATAAAAACCCGATGTCAGGATGCAAGAGAGGCTCGAGATGAATTAAAGGGCAAAGCAGACTGTGTGCTGGCAGATGTGCCGTGTTCCGGACTGGGTGTGATACGCCGGAAGCCTGAAATCAAGCTGAAAGAAAAGGCAGAACTTGATTTTGCCGAACTGGAAGAACGACAGAAGGAAATCCTGCATGCCGCCAGCAGTTATGTTAAACCGGGAGGAAGCCTGGTATACAGCACATGTACCATAAACCCCGCGGAAAACGAAAAGCAGATCGAAGCATTCCTTGCCGGGCATGAAGATTTTGCGGAGAAAAAAAGGATCCAGCTGCTGCCCGGCCGCGAGACGGACGGTTTCTTTATCTGCAGACTGGAAAGAGCACAAAAGGAGTAAGAATCAGGAGGCGATACGTACATGGAGGTTGGATTCAAGTCCGATAAAGGACAGCGAAGGCAGAACAATGAGGATGCCTGCTTCATTCTTCTGGCGGATAAGGTCTATGTGGTAGCAGACGGCGTGGGCGGCGGAAATGCCGGTGAGATCGCCAGCAGAACTGCGGTGAGTCAGATTGCGAATTACATAGTGGAACATCCCATCGAAGAAACCGGGGATAAATATAAGATAGCGTCTTATTTTCAGAATTGTCTGGACAAGGTGAACGGCCATATTTTCGAGATGGCCAATAAATATACCGCAAACCGCGGAATGGCTACGACCATTGTGGTGGTATATGCAGGCAGGGGAAAAGCATACATCACCAATGTGGGAGACAGCCGGGCGTATCTGTTTCGGAGCGGACAGCTGACGCAGTTGACAGAAGATCACACTTATGTGAATACGCTGGTAAAAGCCGGAGTACTGACTCCGGAACAGGCGGAAACAGACGAACGGAAAAACGTCATTACAAAGGCAATGGGAGCAGAACCGGATGTGGAGCCGGACTTTTTCCAGGTGGATATTGCGGCGGATGATATTATCATCATGTGCACTGACGGGCTTTATGATGAGGTCAGTGAAGGTGAGATCGTGGAGGTCCTCAGCGAAGGCAGAACCATGTCGGAAACATGCAGCGAACTGGTTCGAAGGGCAAATGACCACGGCGGTCATGACAATATCACAGTCATAAGTTTAAGGGTTACGGAGGAAGATATCCATGAGCAATAGATTACTGGCAGGTAGATACGAGCTGATCGAGAAAATCGGCGAAGGCGGCATGGCCGTTGTATATAAAGCACGGTGCCGGCTGCTGAACCGGTATGTGGCAATCAAAATTCTCAGACCGGAATTTACGAAGGATGAATCCTTCATCGATAGTTTCAAAAAAGAATCCCAGGCGGCGGCTGGACTGTCCCATCCGAATATTGTCAGTGTTTACGATGTAGGCAAGGAAGGGAACCTCCATTTCATCGTCATGGAACTGGTGGAAGGAAAACCGCTCAGCCAGCTGATTTCAGAAAAAGGCCGGCTGGATTACAAGGAAGCCATTGAAATCACGAAACAGGTTGCATCCGCCCTGAGTCTGGCTCACAAAAACCAGATCATACATAGGGATGTGAAGCCGCATAACATTCTGATCACCAGTACGGGCGTGGCAAAGCTGGCGGATTTCGGCATTGCTCAGGCGGTGAGCAACTCCACCATGGTGGACGGAAAGGACAATAAGGTCATGGGTTCTGTGCACTATCTGTCACCGGAGCAGGCAAGGGGTTCTTATGTGGATGAGCGTACAGATATCTATTCCCTGGGCATCGTTCTGTATGAAATGCTTACCGGACAGGTTCCGTTCGACGGGGATAATCCGATTTCCATTGCGCTAATGCATATCAACGATCCGATGACACCGCCGTCCAGGCTGGTTTCCGGTATTCCGCCGCAACTGGAGAAGGTGGTGCTGAAGGCAACCGACAAGTACCAGAATAACCGATACAGCACCGCTGATGAAATGATCAAAGATCTTGATAACATCGAGTTTATCACCAAGGTGATGGGAAATAAGATTTTTGTCGATGACTCTGCGCAAAATCCGTCTGTCCGGGAGAAGGAACGTGTGCAGGGCAGTGTCTTCGGTGAAGGAATCGATGAAAAATCCATCTTTCCGGAAGAAGACAGGGATTCCGGCCATTCCGGAAAAGGAGGTAAGGGGGGAAAAGGCGGTAAGAACGGTAAGAGACCTAATACCCGCCTCATAGCCATCATGGTGGTCGCTGCGGTCATCGTTTTCGGTGCCGGGATTTTCGCACTGGGATCTGCCATGGGCTGGTTCGGAGGGGACACCTGAAAGGAAAGACGGTCGAAGAAGCCCAGGCAGAGCTGGAAGAACTGGGTCTGGTTCTGCAGGAAGGTGAGCAGGTATACAGTCCGGATCAGGAGGAAGGAAAGATCACTTCACAGATGCCGAGTGAAGGTACCGTCGTGGCGAAGGGCCAGACGGTAACGGTAAACGTCAGCAAGGGCAAAAAAGACGGTGTCGTTCCAAGTATTCTGGATAAGGATTATAAAGATGCGGAAGCGTATCTGGCTGAATTCGGATTCCAGCTGGGAGAAATCAAGACGATAAACAGTCCGAAGCCAAAGGGAATTATTCTTTCCCAGTCACCGGGAGCAGGGCAGAAAGCTGCCAGCGGAACCCGGATTAATATCGAGATCAGCGATGGAGCCGGAAAGGAAATGACGAAGGTTCCGAACCTGACCGGAAAGACAAAGGAACAGGCGGATGCAGAGATTGCCGCAGCAGGTCTGGTGGTGGATATCGATAACATCACGTATGAGGAGAATGACCTGGCACCGGCCAATACGGTGATCGCACAGTATCCGGTGGCCTATACGGAGGTGGAGGCCGGATCAAAGGTTTCTTACCGGCTGACAAAGGCTCCGGAAGTGGTGCCTCCTGCAGAAGGCGGCGACGACGGTGACGGAAGCGGTGAGGAAGGAAATGTGACAGAAGGCGTCGACGGAGATGACACGGGCGACGATGGAGAAGAATAAACTATGACTGGACTGATAACGAAAGGCATCGGCGGATTCTATTATGTACTGACCGATGAGGGCATCATTGAAGCCAAAGGCAGGGGGATCTTTAAAAAAGACGGGATCACTCTTGCGGTAGGCGATGTGGTGGAACTGGAGAAGACAGAAGACGGAAAGGGTGTGATCAACAGCATTTACCCGAGAAAAAACCAGTTCATCCGTCCGCCGATTGTCAATGTGGATACCTTTCTGGTGGTTTTCGCGCCTGCCCGTCCGAAGCCGAACTACATGCTGATCGATAAATTTCTGATTATGGCGGAAATGAACGGCATTGAGCCGGTTCTGTGCCTGAATAAGTGCGATCTTGTTTCCTCGGAGGAAATAACGGAAATACGTGAGATCTATGATAGAACTTATCCGTTTCTTACAATCAGCTGCAAAACCGGAGAAGGGCTGGAGGAACTGGAGCGGCTTGTTTCAGGGAAAAAAGCTGCACTGGCAGGACCTTCCGGTGTGGGAAAATCCACTATATTGAATCATCTTCATCCGGAGGCGAATATGGAAACCGGTGCTATCAGCCAGAAAACCAGCCGGGGGCGTCATACCACACGGCATGTGGAAATATTTCAGCTGCAGAACGGTGGAATGATTTATGATACACCGGGATTTACATCCTTTGAAATACTGGAAGCAGAAGAAGATAACCTGGCCGGGTTTTATCCGGAAATGGATGTTCTGCGAGGGCAGTGCAGGTACGATGACTGCCGTCACCGCAGTGAACCGGACTGTGCAGTGCGCAGGGCCGTAGAGGAAGGCAGCATCCATCGGAAGCGATACGATTCTTATCTGGCAAATCTGGATGAGATCCGCAGCAGAAAAAAATACTGATGTTATTGCAAAACGAGCGCTTGAGAAAGGAAAGAACGTATGAAACTTGCTCCATCCATTCTGTCTGCCGATTTCGCGGCACTGGCAGAGGACGTAAAAAAAATAGAGGAAGGCGGCGCCGATTATGTCCATGTCGATGTGATGGACGGTCATTTCGTACCGAATATCAGTTTCGGTGCGCCTGTGATGAAAAGCCTGGCAGGCAGGACTGCGGTGCCGTTTGACGTGCATCTGATGATTGAGAATCCGGATCAGTACATTGATGATTTCGTGACGGATCAGACGGCGTATATTACAGTGCACCAGGAAGCCTGTATCCACCTGCACAGAACCATTCAGCATATCCGGGCAAAAGGGGTGAAGGCCGGTGTTTCCATCAATCCCGCAACGCCGGTATCGTTGCTGTCCTGTATTCTGGAGGATGTGAATCTGGTTCTGATCATGTCTGTGAATCCTGGCTTCGGCGGGCAGAAATTCATTCCGGGGGCGCTGGAAAAGGTGAGAGAACTGGCTGCAATCCGTGCAGAAAGAGGACTGGATTTCGCCATTGAAATTGACGGCGGTGTGACATTGCAGAATGCGGCGGAGGTGCAGCAGGCCGGTGTAGACATTGCGGTGGCAGGTTCTGCAGTATTCGGTGCAGATGACGTGGTGCAGAGAGTAAAGGATTTTAAGGAAATATAACAGAGTACTTTAATTATGTAAGAGAAAGGTGCAGCAGCCGGTTTCCCGGTCACTGCACCTTGTTTTATTCTTGAAGAAAAGTTTTAATTGCCGGTTGCTGCGTTGTCACCTTCTTCTTCCTGACCGGCGGAAGCATCCGGAGCATTTGGATCGATCGGATACGGTTCGTCCGGATCATCCGGAATCATCGGACCTTCACCTTCGCCTGGCTCTTCTGGCTCTTCTGGCTCTGTGAGTTCTCCCGGCTGGACAATGGTAACGTCAAGTCCTTTTTTCACCTTGTAAACATCCGGATCCGGATTGTGAAGATTGCAGTAGTAATGCGGAAGCTCATTTCCAATATCCGCAACCCGTTTGTTCGGTGTATATGGACGTAAGATGCCGCCCTTGGTTTCCACATCCGGACAGGATGGCGTTGCCTGATATCCGGATTCGGAGCAGACATCCATGGTCTGGTGGAGCGTGTCGGTTTCTGTAGGCTGAGTTCCCTTCGTGAAGTATTCCGTTCTCACATCTTTGCCGCTTGCATCGGTTGCCAGCAGGCCGCTCTTGGTGTCAATGGATACAGAAATCACATTGGAAGGTTTCGCTGAGTAAGTTCCGGATGCCACGCCCGGAATCTGGTTCATGATCCGTCCCCAGAGGCGGGCAGCGGTACCGGACATGGAGGACAGCTTGATATTGATATCGCTTCCAATCCATAATGCTGCAGAATACTTTGCGGTGAATCCGTCAAACCAGATATCGAACTGATCGGAGGTAGTACCTGTTTTACCGCCGGCCTTTGCACCGGATACCGCAGCTGCACCTGCAATCCCTTCTGTGATATCGGACTGAAGCATGTCGCGCATGATCCATGCGACACCCGGATCCAGAACCTCATTCTCTTTTGTATCCGCTTCCAGAAGAACATCTCCGGTTCTGGTGGTTACTTTTGTATAGACGTTATAGCTCTTGTGGACACCGTCATTGACAAAGGTTGTATAGGCGCTGGCCATCTCCAGTGCGGTTACACCTTTGGACTGACCGCCCAGTGCCAGGGCTGCCAGATTGTTATCATTTACTTCTCCTTCACGAACCAGCGTGGTAAGACCGAATTTTTCTGCCAGATCAAAACAGTAATCCGTTCCTGTCTGCTGCATGATCTTCACGGCACAGATATTCAGAGATTTCTGCAGAGCCCGGCGCATGGTTAGAAGACCATTATACCCGGCAGGGGAGTTCACAGGCCACGTCTTCCCGTTGACGGTGGTCGGCTCGTCATCAATGATGGAAGCTGCGGTCAGATAATTCCCCCATAAAGCATCTCCCTGATATCCGAAGTCGGAATCGATGACCGGGAATGTCTTTCCTTCTGCCTCCAGTTCGAAACTTTTCTGCAGTGCTGCAGCATATACCGTCAGCGGCTTAATGGAGGAACCGGACTGACGTGTTGCCACCGCACGGTTTAAGATCATTCTGCCGTTCACTTTTCTTCCGCCTGCCATGGCTTTCACATAACCGGTTTCATTATCGATAATGGTCATGGCAGCCTGCGGCTGTATCACTCTTTGCTGGAGGGTGAAGCCCTTCGTAATGAGTCGTTCGCCGCTCTGCTTGAAGAAGTCCGGATAGTCCTCGAAGAATTTGGCCGAAACAACCAGATTCCCGCTGCTGTCCTTGGACTTATATTCCTGTGGGATATTAATGTAGCCGCCGGAAATTGTATAGAAGGTTCCGTTGTCTACTACATACATGTTCTTGAATTCCACGCTGACATCCGACTGTCCCTGAACCGTGGTGTCATAGAGGTTCAGCCTCTTGCCGGCATATACCGTCAGCGAACCGTCATCGTTCCACTGGTATTCAGAAGATTTCAGACGGAAATATCCCTTGCTTGTGATGTAATTCGAATACTGATACAGAATCACATTGCCGAATTCGTCCAGAATGTTGCCCTGTCCGTCTTTTCTGCTGACAACCAGCGTAGGGAAGTTGGCATCGTTCTTGAATTCTGTTTCCACAATCTGCTGCATTTCGGTATTCATAGTCGTATAGATGTTAAGACCGCCGCTGTATACCATATTGTGGGCTTTTGTATAATCATAACCAAGCTGCTCCTGCAGATCAGAGATGACCTTATTGATGACGTAGTCAGCGAAATAGTTGGTCGTCTTATTCAGGATATCTGTATTCGGATTGACGATATCCTTGATTTCCACTTTAGCAGCCTCGTCATGTTCTGCCTGCGTAATATATCCCTGTTCCAGCATAAGTGCAAGACAAGTACGGATTCGCGGAAGGGCAGTGTCATTCCAGATATAAGCCACATCGCCGTCCTTGAAGATCAGATTGTCGGTATCATCGTTGATATCATTGGCAGAAACCTGCTGCACCAGTGCGTACACCGTAGGATACTGCGGCATGGCAGCCAGAGAAGCACATTCTGCCAGCGTCAGTTCATTGACATCCTTGCTGAAGTAGGCCTGTGCAGCCGCCTGCACACCGTAGGCTTTCCCAAAGTTTACCGTATTCAGATAGGCTTCCAGGATCTGATCCTTGTTCAGCTTCTTTTCCAGTATTACAGCATAATAGGCCTCGATCACCTTTCGGTTCAGATCCCGCTTGGACATGGTATCCGGCAGGTAAACATTTCGGGCCAGCTGTTGTGTGATAGTACTGGTGCCGCTGATATGGCCGCCATTGAAGAAGGCGTCTTTGATGGCACCGAAGATACGGATAATGTTGAACCCGTGATGCTCCCGGAAGGTCCAGCGCAATAAAGGCATTCTGCAGATCTTCCGGAATATTTTTCAGCTCCACAATTGTACGTTTCTGACCGTCCGCTCCAACCAGCGTATCAAGCACCTCTCCCTGATCGTCATAGAGCACGGAACTCTGAGACAGCAGAGAATAGATATTGCTGGTATCAATTTCCGGCGCTTTCATGATCACGGAAGCCGCCCAGCCTACCACAGCTACGCCTGCCAGCATGCAGAGACAGAAGCAGACCAGAATGAAGCGCTTCCAGTTCATGCGGTATTTCTTTTTCTTCTTCTCCTTTTTCTCTTTCCCCGAAGAAGACGCTGCAGCCGAGCCGGAAACGGACTCCGAAGATGCCTCCTGCTGACGCATTTCGAACTGTTCCTTCCTGGAAGGGCGTCTGTGTTTCGCTTCTTCTTTCTTTCGCCTCCTGGAATGCTGCGGAACATCATCTCCTGACTGTTTATTCATATTCTCTTTATCCTCATAATGATTCAAATAAATCACCCGCTTTCTATCATGATTACACAGATACTCATAGTATAACATAACTCCGGGATAAAGTTAAGAATTATATTGACGAACTTCTTACAAATCTCCTCCATTTCCCTGTAATTTTTCTGACATACGCAAATTTGCGTTGAGATGATCCGATAAATGTAATATAATGGTTTTGGATAGCATACTCCCCCGGGAAGGGGATAACATGAGAAGAAAAAATCTGATGATTACCGTCGGCCTCATTCTGTTTCTGGCACTGCTGCACAGTGCCGGGATTCCTTTGGCACGCTCTGCAATCGCAGACTGCACGGATCCGGATAGAATGGAGCCGGTTTCTGTTTACGGGAAGATCACACATCTGGAAGAACGTGAAACAGGAGGGTATCGGCTGCAGGTTCTGATCGAATCTGTTGATGGAAATGCATTGCGGAAGAAAGAAAGGATTTTGGTTACATGCCCGCAGATGCAGGAACGTCCGGGGCAGCTTTTTCGCCGCAAAATCCATCTGCAGGGCATCTTGCGGCTTCCGGAGGAGCAGCGGAATCCAAGGTGTTTCGACTACAGGCTTTACCTGAAATCAGAAGGTATTTTTTATCAGATGACGGCAGCCGGATATTTGCTGGATGAGGACGGAGGAACACTGACAGATCGTGTGGCTGCATGGCTGATCGACCGCCGGTTTGCATTCCGTAAGAAGGTTTCTCCGGTATTTCGCGGGCTGATCAGCGGCGTGCTTTTCGGAGATACATCGGATATGGATGATCAGGTTTACGCACAATTCAGGGCGAACGGTACTGCACATGTCCTGGCAGTCAGCGGTCTTCATCTGGGAATACTGTACGGACTGTATCAGAAAATCGCAGGCAAAAAGAAAAAGCCGGCTGCGGTGATTTTGCTGGGGGTTTCGATACTGGCGTACGGCACGGTTTCCATGTGGAGCCCATCCGTAAAGCGCGCTGCAGTGATGATCGGTCTTCCGGTTGCCGCACGTTTTCTGGATCTGCGTTACGATATGCTGACAGGCCTTAGCACGGTGGCAACGATGCTGATCCTGATCGGAGCCGCGGTATTC
>JAEDMR010000184.1 GCA_016302925.1 Bacillota bacterium | reverse complement strand
CATGGCTTCAACGGCGGAGGACAGTTTGCGGTGCGTTATCGGGGCGGAAAGGTGACTGCCACAGCCTTCATGGGAAATGACTTTTGGGTTTCTTCTGCAGACTTCGAAAACAAAGAGGCACAGGAATGGATCAAGGAACGCCTGAAAAATGCACTGGATCAGGCAGAATAACAGGAGTTGGGTGAAAGAATGGATATTCAAAATGTTTTGAACGATGCGGTGGAATACGCCGCAGAACGGATGGAAGGCGGGAAACCGGCGGCATATATTCCGGAACTTGCGAAGGAAGATCCCCGGCGATTGGGAGCCTGTATTTCCATGGTGGACGGCAGAATCTTTACTGCCGGGGACTGGGATCATGATTTTACCATGCAGAGCATTTCGAAGACCATCACATTGATCATGGCACTGGAAAAGCTGGGTGAGGATTATGTCTTTTTCAAAGTCGGTGTGGAGCCGACAGGGGATTCGTTCAATTCCATCGTAAAACTGGAAACCAGAACGCCCCATCCGCTGAATCCCATGATTAATGCGGGAGCTATTGCGATTTCCAGCTGCCTGACAGGTGCAGGATATTCCTTTGATGATTATCTGAATACGGTTCGCCAGCTGTGCTGCAGGAGTACCATTACGCTGAACGAGAATGTTTACCTGTCGGAAAAGAAGGCCGGAAACCGGAACCGGGCCATGGCCTATCTCATGGAAAATGACAATGTCCTTGACTGCGCTGCAGAAGAGGCCTGTGATCTGTACTTCAAGGCCTGTTCCGTGAATGTCAATACCCGGGATCTGGCCCGGTATGCAAGACTCCTTGCCAATAATGGGATGGATCCGGAAACAGGCAGGAAAATCATAGACAGTAGGATAGCACGTATTGTGAAAACGCTGATGATCACCTGCGGCATGTATGATGCTTCAGGATATTTCGCACTGAATGTAGGGTTGCCTGCCAAATCCGGTGTCGGCGGAGGCATCATGGCCACGCTGGAAAAGAAGGCGGGCCTTGCCGCATACAGCCCGGGACTGGATGCGAAGGGAAACAGCATAGGGGCATATTATGTGCTGCAGTATTTATCGGAGAAACTGTCGCTGCATTACTTCTCTGCGGAGGAGTGCCTGATCTGAAGAAACTGCGAAAAGAATATGCGAAAGTGAGGGTGCGGGTTGCCGCGCCCTTTCTTTTGTGGTAGTATTAGGAAGGAGCAAGGAGGGGGAAACAATGGTTGAGATTGTATTCAGTGAAAGTTCCTGCGCCTGTCTGAAAGAGGCGTATTCTTATGGCAGAGGGCCTTATCCTGACGCAGCGCCTGCAATGATGCATTATGGCATCCGCGGGGGAGAACTTCTTTCGGAGGCGGAAAAAGCGAAGATCATACAGGATCATCATGAGAAGGAGCGGAAACGCTGGGAAGCTGCAGTTCCAATGGAGGGCAGCACCGGAGATGTGTTTGATCTGGGATATAGCCTGAGTGCGGGAGACATCTCCGAAGAGGCGTTCGGCGAAAAACGGACGGATAATCTGGAGCAGGCACTGCAGCGGATTCGGGAGGGTGAGCCGGTTCGAATCTGGTACAGCGACAACCCGGATGAAGCCTGCGGTATGCTCTGGTTTCTTTGGAAAATCCATCGTCTCGACATTTCCTGCAATGAAATAACCGCGGTGAAACTGCCGGGGTGGATTCATGAGGAATCGACGGACACCCTGAAACAGATGCAGGCCTGGGGAGAAATGGAACCCGGACTGTGGGGAAAGCTGAAGGAAAACGGACACGTTCTGCCGCAGAGATTTTGCGAAGTGTGTGCGATGCGGTGGGAAGAACTGCGAAGAGAAAATGCACCGCTCCGTGCTGTGATAAACGGACACGTGGTCAGCGTGGAAACGGATTTCTATGACCGCTTTCTTCTGGATACCTTCGAATCCCCGGAGGAGGAAGTGCGGGAAGGCAGACTGATCGGCAGAGTGCTGAACCGGCAGCTGGGAGTCTGGGACGGATGGATTCATCTGCGGATTGGGAAATTCATCGACGACGGCAGAATCGAAGTTGTCAAAGAGAGCGAAGCGGATCAAATCTACGGACGCATCCTTCGCAAAAGATAGATCAGAAAAAGGAAAAAGGAGAGCAAATGAAGAAAATATCGAGAAAAGCGGCACGGTTTGTTCTGACGTGTCTGGGACTGTTTGTGATTTTGATATGCATTGCCTGTGCGACGCAGAATGCCATGTTTTTTGCGGCGGGAATGGTGATAGCCATTGTGGGCCTTTTGGTGCGGTCTCAGAAAATCCGCTGCCCGTACTGCGGTGAACTGAAGCGGATCAAAATGATGGACCTGCTGAAATGGTCTGCACCGATTCGAGTGGAATGTCCGATCTGCGGCAAGATGATTGAATATGATGAGTAAAACCAGTGATTAGAAATGATGCGGCAGGGAATCCTGCCTGAGGTGAAATATGTTAAACGGAAAACCTTTGATTTGTGTATCTTCGGATGTGAAAACGATGGAAAGTGATTCGCGGCGCAGGATTACGGAACTGCACCAGACTTACACCAATGCGGTGTTTCAGGCCGGGGGCATTCCCATGGCCACCTGTGGGGTCTGCGCGGATGAAATGGCAGAGCTCTGTGACGGTCTTTTGCTTACCGGCGGTGCGGACATGGATCCGGAACTCTACGGAGAAGAAAAGCTCAATGACAGCGTGAAGCCGCTGCCGGAGCGGACGGCGTTCGAGAAACCGCTGTTTGAAGCGTTCCTGAAGCGACGGAAACCCATTCTGGGCATCTGCCGCGGGAGCCAGCTGATCAATGTCTGCCTGGGCGGAACCCTGTATCAGGATCTGCTGGCACAGAAGGGCTGGGTACATATGAACACGGAGATCCGTCATGAGATATATGTGGAGAAAGGCTCGGTGCTGTATCAGCTGTTCGGTGAAAGATTCCGGACCAATTCCACCCATCATCAGGCGGTGAAGGACCTGGCACCGGGGCTGCATGTCACAGCACGTTCCATCGAAGGAATCGTGGAAGCCTATGAGCATGATACGCTGCCGATTCTGGCCACCCAGTTCCATCCGGAGCGTCTGACGGGGAATATCTGGGATGACCGGACACCGGATTTCCTGCTCTTCTTCGAATATTTCGTGGAGCTGGTAAAGAAGCATGCGGATAGAAAATAGAAAGAAAGAAGCGCGAAGATGAAAAAAGAAAAATCCATGTCGGATATTATTACATATACGGGGATACAGATGAATCCGCTCCGGCCGGAACCGGAACAGATTGAGATACGGGATATTGCCCATGCCCTGTCGCTGATCTGCAGGGGCGGGGGCCATGTGAAGCATTTTTATTCCGTGGCGCAGCACTGCCTGGCCTGTGCAGAGGAAGCCAGGGTGCGGGGATATTCTGTCCGGGTACAGCTGGGCAGCCTGCTCCATGACGGCAGTGAGGCGTATATCGCCGACGTGACCCGGCCGGTAAAGCAGCAGATGCCCCAGTATTATGAAATTGAAGGCCCGCTGCAGGCTGTGATCTGGGAAAAATTTATGACGGATGCGGACGGACGTCCGATGCCGCCGGATGAAGAGGAAAAGAAGCGAATCTTTGCCATCGATGATCAGATGATGTCCCTGGATCTGTATTGGCTGCTGGGCGACCGGATCGTGACGGTATCACCGGATATTCTGTCTGACCGTTCACAATCGTCGCGGGATTTCGTGCCGATGGAGCAGGTGGAGCAGGCATTTCTGCAGCGCTTCACGGAACTGAAACGGCAGCTGGATGCGGAGATGCAGAAGGAGACGGTGCTGTAAGATGGATCTGATCATTGCATTTGCTTTGTTTCTTGCAGGCATGATGCTTGCGCTTTTCACAGGGCATTCCATGATTTTTCCGCTGCTGGCCGGGCTGGCAGTGTTTCTTTGCGTGGGGAAGCACCGGGGCTTTTCGCTGCGCACGCTGGCGGGCTTCGGCACGGCGGGCATGAAGGATGCGCTGATTGTCATCAAGGTTATGTGCTTCATCGGCTTCCTGACGGCGGTGTGGCGAATCTCGGGGACCATCACCATATTCGTATATTACGGCATGAAGCTGATCACCCCGCCGCTGTTTCTGCTGATTACATTTCTTCTCAGCTGCCTGCTGAGCTATGCCCTGGGAACGTCCTTTGGCGTGGCCGGAA
>JAEDMR010000183.1 GCA_016302925.1 Bacillota bacterium | reverse complement strand
GGATCCAGGCCCCCGCCTGCAGATTATAATCCCCAAGAACAGCTCCAATATCTCCATTACATCTGCTGAGTTCCTGTATCAGCTGCCCGGCCGTCCGATCCCAATGGCCACTGCTCGGAAGATACTTTCCGTCCTTCTCCCAGCTTTCTGTCACATAGGCAACATTTTCACCGGCTTCAAACAGCGCCTCCAGGTAACGGATCAGCTCCTCTGCTGGATTCCAGTTATCCGGTTCCCGGAATTCCTTTCCTTCCACCCAGCCTTTATCTACGACCACAAGGCCATCCTTCTCTTCTGATATTTCGTCATTCCAATCCAGTTCGTAACCAGGATCATACGCAGGCTGCCATCCCTGATCGATCGCCATCTGCACGATGGTCCCTCCGGTAACGGGAGATACGCTTCCGTGAAAGCTGTTCCATTTCCTTTCGCATTCCCCTCGATGATACCGTCCGAAGACCCTGCGGCTCCATTCGTCCCATACAGAGACGCTATACCCCTCGTGATGCAATGCCATTCCGACATTTACCCATTCCTGGTAATCCAACATTGATGGCTCTATATGTTCAAGGATTTCCAATAAATCTGTCCTTTTGTTCATAGTTGCAAGTCTCCTTTATCCTTCCGGAATATAAGTATTTGGGTCAATTCCTCTTGGCGCACCTCTCCATCCAGCTGCCGCAATGCGGTCGATCATGTTTTTCGCTGCATCAAAACTCCAGCTCCCAACATGAATGAATCCGTATTTCTCCAGGCACCGGATCTGTTTTGGCGTGGAAAGACCAGCCTCCTGGCGCTTATGAAGCCGATCAAGCAGCATACTCGCCTTTCCTGCATTATCGATCTCGTCCGGAAGGATCCCCCTCTTTTCCAGCTCTTTTTTTTGTTTCTCAGACGGAGGAGCCATCTCCCAGCCAAACGCCGGAACATAACCGGACAGATCTTCGGCCTGAATACTCATCTCAAACTGCAGTGGATCCACAAGCTTCTTTTTTCGTTTCCGCATTTCCTCCAGTTGTTTTGCCAGTGCTTCTTCGCGCTGTGCAACCACATCTTCTGCAGCCTGATGTTCTGCTTCTTCCAGATCAACCGGACAACCTGCAGCCTCCTCCAGATTTTCTGTCATCTTCTGGGCGACTTCCTCATTGTCACAGATCAGACTGGCCGGATGACAAAGCTCATGACGCTCTGTGTGCCAGAGAAAATCCAAAAGAAGGAGGTGATCCTTTCCTGGATGAAGCCTGGTTCCTCTTCCCACCATCTGACTATACAGGCTCCGGACCTTCGTTGGACGCAGCACGATCACGCAATCTACAGATGGGCAGTCCCATCCTTCGGTCAACAGCATAGAATTACACAGAACGTTATAAGTGCCACGATCGAATGCTTCAAGGATTTCGGCCCGATCTCTGCTTTCTCCGTTTACCTCAGCCGCCTGAAATCCTCTTTCATTTAATATGTCCCGGAACTTCTGGCTGGTTTTTACCAACGGAAGAAATACCACGGTTTTACGATCCATGCAGTATTTCACCATCTCATCTGCAATCTGGTAGAGATACGGATCCAATGCCGTCCCAAGATCTCCAACCTTAAAATCTCCCGCAGACATGCCGACGCCGGAAATATCCAGCTTCAACGGAATTGTCAATGCTTTGATTGGTGACAGATATCCTTCCTTTATAGCCTTTGGAAGCGTATATTCATATGCCAGGCTTTCAAACACTTCTCCAAGATTCCTCATGTCTCCACGATCGGGTGTGGCCGTCACGCCAAGCACCTGTGCGTCCGGAAAGTGCTTCAATACTTTCTGGTAGCTGTCGGAAATACAATGGTGCGCCTCGTCAATGATAATGGTATTAAAATAATCTGCCGGAAACTGTCTAAGTCGTTTCTCCCGCATCAGAGTTTGAACAGATCCAACTGTTACACGAAACCAGCTCCCAAGGCAGCTCTGCTCCGCTTTTTCTGTTGCGCATCCAAGACCTGTTGCTTTTCCGATTTTGTCTGCAGCCTGCTCCAGAAGCTCCCCGCGGTGCGCAAGAATCAATACGCGGTTCCCGTTACGCAC
The DNA here is from genome assembly GCA_016302925.1 of Bacillota bacterium. Classification (GTDB taxonomy): domain Bacteria; phylum Bacillota; class Clostridia; order Peptostreptococcales; family Anaerovoracaceae; genus RGIG7179. The sequence continues at coordinate 2,107 of JAEDMR010000183.1, read as the reverse complement.
ACAGTCTTCTGTTACTTTGGCGAATACGATCGTCTTTCCACATCCTGTAGGAAGCACGAGAAGGGTTCTGTTGACTCCCTTCTCCCACTCTTCAAAAATCTTATCCTTTGCCTCTTGCTGATACGGCCTTAATTCCATTAGAATGTACCCGCTGTAAAGCCTTTACCTTCCTTTGGATAGATCTTTTCAATGTAATTAAACATCTTCGCAGGATCCTTGGTGCCTGGCTGCTGCCCAACCTTTGCCCTACCTGTTTTTCCTACAATACCAGGCCAGTTCATTCGTACTTTCTCTCCTTCTCCCTTCATTCCGAGCCCACGGAACAGCTGAGAAAGTTTCCATTCCATGGATTTATGCAGGATGAAGTTTTCTTTAATCGTAACTTCTCTGTCTCTGTCAACGATGCGGAAATATACCACCGCCATATTACACGGAGGAAGTTTTCCGCCTCCTTTTGAACGACTCCGTTCAAACTTCTCTACTGTAAAATCATAATCCCCTTCCGGGATCGGATCGAAATCCTGTGAGTCTTTTTCAATCTCGTCTTCCCAGCCCAACTCTTCTCTATCCATATCCATATCACTCATATCTCTTTACCTCCGTTAATTAAATGGTATTTCCTGTTTCTTGCGGATATCCTGTATCATGGCAAACACCTGCGACCATGCGCCAACCAGCACGCCATTGATGAAATCCGGATCATAGTTTTCAATTGGTGTATCCGACGGATAATAACCTCTTCCAGATACAGCCATCTGAATGTCCCATTCTGTCACACTGTTCATCTGCATCAGATCCAGAAGGGCTTTCGGAATATTTTTCGGATCGCTCTCCCATACGCCAGGAGACGATTCAGACTGATCAGGTGGATTGATCGGAAGACTCATTTGTTCTCCGCTCTCCAGATCGTCTTTTTTCTGCTCTCTGACAGAAGGATTTTTACCCTCTTCTTTCGGAACCTGCTCCGATTGCTCCGACTGTTCAGGTCGATTTTCCTTCTGTACAGGTGCCGGCTTTACAGTTCCCGTACTCCCATTGATGATGTGTGCGATTGATGAGAAATCAAACGGCACTTCATCCGGAAGACCATACCGGTTTTTCGCATCCCAGCACGGATGATGGGATGTGTACATCACCCGGCTTCCGCCCTGTCCTTTGTGCTTCTTCCCTTTGTCATCTACGGAAACAGCAAACGTTTTGTAATTAGCGAATAAAACCATATCCGCCCATTCTTTTACAATCGGGGAAGTCTGGGATGAGGTTTTCTTTCCAAGTTTCAATTCATACCGATCGTAAGCGCCAAGCTCATCCGGCTGTTCGAATTTGCGGATCTGAGCATGCGCAGTCAAAACAACATGAACCCCTGTTTTCACCAGTTCTTCCAGTTTGTTAAGGAAACGACCGAATTCTTCCTTTGTGTACACATACCCATTCCCATATCCAAAATCTTCAATTCCGGATTTCCTGTGTTTTGCGCAGATATATTCCACACAGAGCTGCTCTGCCCAATCAATAGTGTCAATGACCAAAGTCTTGCAAACTCCCGGATGCGTCTTCACATATTCAATTTCTTCCATAATCATCTGCCAGCTGCTAACTTCGGGAAGCCGCGCTACGTCCATGTCTTTGGTGCTTCCTTCCGTATCTATGTACAACGGATCCGGAAAGTGAGAAGCAAAGGTTGACTTACCAATACCCTCAGGGCCATATACAACTACCTTTTTTGCGCTTGGGATTTTCCCCCTGGTAATCTCCATTAAAATGCACCTGCCTTCCATTCTTTTTTCTGCGGCTGCTCCTCATGTTCCTGACCAACCACATACCCGTCTTCGATGATAATGGAGCACTCTCCTCCGGTACTTACCCTGGTAGCAATGGCCTGCAGACTTTCTTCCTCCAACCACTTCCCAAACTCCTGAAGAGTTTCCAAATCCATCTGTTCCAATTTGTCCAGTAATACAAACCCGCAATTTGGATTTAGCTTGCGGACAATGGCCGTAGCTACCCGAAGACGGTCAGATCCTGACATGTTGTCCCACTTCTGTCCTTTATAGATCAGCTCTCCGTCCTCCACAGAAAGTTCCGGAAGTGGGAGATCTGCAGACTG
>JAEDMR010000182.1 GCA_016302925.1 Bacillota bacterium | reverse complement strand
CGGTTCCCGGCGGCGGCGGGGCTTCTGCCCTGGCCGGCGCACTGGGTATAGCTCTGGGCAATATGGTAGGCTCCCTGACAGTGGGAAAGAAAAAATATGCTGCCGTGGAGGATGAAATCCGGGATCTGAATGAAAAAGCCGCGGCTCTCCGGGGAGAACTGCTGTGCCTGGTGGAGAAGGACGCGGAAGTGTTCGAGCCGTTATCGAAGGCCTATGGTATTCCGAAGGACGATTCCGGCAGGGAAGAAGTCATGGCCAACGTGCTGAAGGCGGCCGCAGAAGTTCCTCTTGCAATCATGAAGAAATGCTGCGAGGCACTGGATCTGATTGCGGTCTATGCGGAAAAAGGCAGCGTGCTGGCGGTGTCTGACGCTGGATGCGCTGCGTCACTGTGCCGTGCGGCCATGGAGAGTGCAGCACTGAATGTGTATATCAACACAAAATCTATGGCGGATCGCTCGCTGGCAGACTCCATGAATCAGGAAGTCTGCGCCATGCTGCAGGAATATGGTCTGAAGGCAGACGATATTTATCAATCTGTATCCGGGAGGCTTCATTAATGGCTGAAATATTAAAAGGCGCGCCGGTCACTGCGGCGCTCAATGAAAAAATGGCGGCGAAAGCTGCTCAATTGAAGGAATGCGGCGTGATTCCGACCCTGGCCATTCTCCGCGTGGGAGAACGGTCCGACGATCTGTCCTACGAAAGAGGGGCAATGAAGCGCTGCGAGGCAGTGGGCGTGGAAGTAAAAAACGTGGTGCTTCCGGAAGACGTGTGCCAGGCGGATTTTGACCAGGCACTGCAGCAGCTCAATGAGGATGACAGCGTTCACGGTATTCTCATGTTCCGTCCGCTGCCTGCCCAGCTGGATAACGAAAAGGCACGGCAGATGCTGAATCCGGCAAAGGACATCGATGGCTGCACCGACGGATCTCTTGCCGGTGTATTTACCAATACGAAAACAGGATTTCCTCCATGTACGGCTCAGGCCGCCATGGAAATTCTGGACTATTACGGCATTGACTGTACCGGAAAGAAAGCTGCAGTCATCGGCCGTTCTCTGGTGGTAGGCCGGCCGGCTGCCATGATGCTGATGCATAAAAACGCTACCGTGACCATCTGTCACACGAAGACGGTGGATATGCCGTCCATTACCCGGGAAGCGGACATCCTCATCGTCTGCGCCGGAAAGATGGAAACCATCGGTGGCGAGTATCTGCGGGAAGGCCAGGTGGTGGTCGACGTGGGCATCGGCTGGAATGAGGAAAAAGGCAAGCTTTGCGGCGATGTGAAGTTTGAGGAAGCGGAGCCTCTGGTGGGCGCCGTCACGCCGGTACCGGGCGGGGTTGGAACCGTGACTACCAGTGTGCTGGTTTCTCATGTGGTGGAGGCTGCAGCGAGAAAGGCGGAAATGCGGTAAGAGCGCCGCAGACGAATTCGATATAGCAGGAAATGTAGAAAGAGTAGTTGCAGGCGGAGTGTGGGCTCCGCCGGAAAGGAATAATGTTATGGGCAGTGGTCTGAAGACCTTTCTTTATGCGGTAGTGGCAGGACTCTGTATTGCGGTGGGCGGTACGGTATTCCTGTCCATTGAAAACAAAATCATCGGGGCGCTTTTCTTTACGGTAGCCCTGTTTACCATCTGCACCTTCGGGTTGAATCTGTACACCGGGAAGGTGTGTTATCTCTTTGAAAACGACAGAAAGTATGCACTGAATGTGCTCATTATCTGGCTGGGAAATCTGGTGGGAACCTGGGCATCCAGCATGCTCATCGGAGCCACCCGGATTGCCGGGATTGCCGAAAAGGCGGCCGCTCTCTGTCAGGTCAAATTTGACGATAGTCTGGTCAGCATCTTTATTCTGGCCATTTTCTGCAACCTGATGATCTTCATCGGGGTAGACGGATACAAGAACAATCCCCACGAAGTCGGGAAATACCTGGCGCTGTTTTTCGGTGTCATGGTCTTCATACTCTGCGGGTTTGAACACTGCATTGCCAACATGTTTTACATATCCATGGCCGGCATGTGGAGCGGGAAGGCAGTTGTCTTTCTGATAGTGAATACCCTGGGAAATGCGGTGGGAGGCTGGATCGTGCCCCTGCTGCGAAAAGTGAAATAGTCCGGCTGATGCCGGAAACAATCATTCTGTTGTCAGAGTAAGGACAGTGCGTCAAGTGCCGCCGGATGGGATGTTGCCGGCGGACGAAGAAGGTGGATTCCTTCGCGGTGCTGTGCCTGCGTCCGCTGCCATGGAAGGTTCGTGCAGCGCTCCTTTTGTGGCAACTGTCACGAAAGGAGTATTATTATGCCAAAAACACAATCTCAAAAAATCAAAACACTTTCCATGAACGCCATGATGGCAGCCATGTGCGCCGTTCTGGGCTACCTGTCCCTGGATCTGGGAAACCTGAAGGTGACCTTCGAAAGTCTGCCCATTCTGGTCAGCGCCCTGCTCTTCGGTCCCCTGGACGGCATGGTGGTGGGCGGCATCGGAACGCTGATTTACCAGCTGCTTCGCTACGGCCTCAGCATTACCACGCCCCTCTGGATGCTTCCTTACGTGGTCTGCGGCCTGATTGCCGGCTGGTATGCGAAGAAATACAGCTTTTCTCTGTCCGGCCGTCAGGTGATGATCCTGGTGATTCTTAATGAACTGCTGATCACTGCCCTGAACACCGGCGTGCTGTATCTGGACAGCAAAATCTACGGCTATTATTCGGCTGCTTTCATCTTTGGAAGTCTGCTGCCGAGGATCATCATCTGCATCGTCAAAGCAGCTGCTTTCGGTCTGGTTCTTCCCGGCATTACCCGGGCAGTCCGCCATCAGCTGCAGTAAAGGAGAAGGAACCTATGAATCAGCAGGAACGCCAGAATCTTCGAAAATCACGGATCGCTGCCCGCGACGCCCTGTCGGCAGAAGAGCGTGATCGCCTCTCAAAATCCATCGTCTCGCGCATTCTCGCATCCCCGGTTTTCCGGCAGGCGAAGACAATTCTGATTTATAAAGGGATCAGGGGAGAAGTCCGCCTGGAGGCACTGGAAGAAGCCGTGGGTATCGGAGCAGCGGGCTCCTCGGAAGAAGCCGAGCATGCGGATTTTGCGGAGAAACGCCTTGTCTATCCTCTCTGCATCAGCAAAACAGAGATGATTGCCCTGGAGCCGCTGGGAGAGGACAGCTGGAAAGACGGTTACTGCGGGATTCGGGAGCCGGTGCGGGAAAAATCTGTCGAAATCCGGCCGGAAGAGATTGACCTGGTCATCTGTCCGTGCACTGTGTTCGACGAAGCAGGCGGCCGCATGGGCATGGGTGCCGGATTTTATGACCGTTACCTGCCGCGCTGCACCAACGCCCACATCGTCGCTGTGGCTTTCGAAGCGCAGAAAGCAGACTGCGTGCCCATGGAGCCATGGGACCGGCCTATGGAGCTGGTGTTTACGGAGAAAGCAGTTTATAATGCGGACTGAACGGGAGAAAAATAGAATTTATAGAAAAATATATGAAGATACCTAGATAATCTATACACGCCAATTGTCTCCCCAAAAGGCAGTTGGCGTCCTTTTTTGTGTGTCAGTTTTCCATTGACAAGCCATGGATTCTCACGGTAGAATAAGGGTGGATTTGGGCGAATCAGGAAGAAAGGAATGTATTGAATAAATGGAAATAAAGAGTGAGGCAAAGCTGACGTTTTTCGAAGCAGCCAGCCTGATCATCGGGCACGGTGTCGGTGCGGGAATTCTATCCGTACCGTACATTGCATCGAGAAACAGCATCGGAGACCTGCTGTGGATTCTGGCAGCAGTCTATCTGATCAATCTTCTGCTTCATTTCATGATCGCGGAGCTGTCCCTGCATAATGGCGGCGCACAGTTCATTAAGTGCTTTGAAAATGACCTGTTTATCGGAAAACACGGAAAGGTGCTCACATGGGGCGCATTTGTGATTCTGGGTCTTTCGGTGATCGTCAATGTCAGCGGCTTTATTACCGGCGGCGGAGCGGTTCTGGTTTCCTGGCTGGGTATGCCGGCGTGGGCTGCCATGACAGTTTTCTACGGAGCGGCGGCGGCAGTGGTGTTTTTCGGCATGAAACTGGTGGGAATCTGTGAAAAGATCGCAGTACTGTCCATGGCGGCAGTCATCGGAATTCTGGTGGCTGCGGGCCTGAAAAACGGATCCGCAGACTTCGAAGGCAGCAGGGTGGCATGGATCAATGT
>JAEDMR010000181.1 GCA_016302925.1 Bacillota bacterium | reverse complement strand
CGGGACTTTGTGGGATTCTTCCCGTCAGATTGTGGAAGCATGGAATCCGGTGCTGAGAGCGCATGGCACGGAAATCACAGTAGAGCAGATGTGCGGCTTCATGGGGAAAACCCTGCCCGTCATCGGTTCACTGATTTTTCCGGATAAACCAGAAAACGAATACATGAAAATCATGGCAGAATGCAGCAGCGTGGAACACCCTTATGTGCGACAGCATGGAGGCGTACTGTATCCCCATCTCGAAGAGGTTCTGAAAGTACTGTCGAGCAACTTTTTCCTGGCCATTGTCAGCAACTGTCAGGATGGCTATGTGCAGGCATTTTTAGACCATTATGAATTCCGGAAGTATTTCGACGATATCGAAATGGCAGGCAGAACCGGACTGTCGAAAGGAGAAAACATCTCACTGGTGATACAGCGAAATCCGATTGAGAAGGCTGTCTATGTGGGAGATACTGCCGGAGATCAGGAAGCTGCAGAGCTGGCCGGCGTTCCGTTTATCTATGCTGCGTATGGATTTGGAGATGTGTCTGCGCCTGCCTTTATGATAAATCAGATTTCTGATCTGCAATCTGCATTGAAAGAAATATTTATATAATTGACTTATATGTCATATAATGAACAGCCTGCGAACGGAAGGTCAGCCGCGGGCTGTTTCTTTTTTTTGTCATAAAACCTTGTCCATATCATAGACTGTAATATCCCGCGAGGGAGAACACAGGAAAAATGGAAAAGAGGAACAGACTATGAACAGCTTACGGGAAATTACATCGAAGATGCCGCGGAAGATTGCCGGGCAGATGAATCTTCTGCCGGATTCTGTCACTCGTGAGGTGGAAGAGATCCGGTTCCGGTGCGGACAGAAGATCTGCCTCCGGTGCGGGATCAGAGAACGGTATCTGCAGCATACAATCACGCAGCAGGATCTTCATGACACATTGAATCAGCTGATCCAGTATTCTTATTACGCATATGAAGCAGACCTGGCCCGGGGATTTGTCACAATCGAGGGAGGCCACAGAGTCGGAATCTGCGGACGAGCCGTTATAAAAGAAGGTCAGCCGGCACTGCTGCAGGAAATCAGTTCGCTGAATATCCGTTTCGCCAGAGAAGTGCGGGGCTGCAGCCGGAAACTGCTGCCGGAGATTCTGGAGAACGGCCGCCCGGTCAATACCCTGATTATTTCACCGCCGGGATGCGGGAAGACCACCTTGCTTCGTGATCTGGCCAGAGAGCTGTCAGAATGCCGTTTTCAGGTGGGTATTTGCGATGAGCGGTCAGAGATAGCCGGAATGTTTCACGGCCGTCCCAGCTTCGATCTGGGACCCAGATGCGACGTTCTGGACGGATGTGATAAAGCATGGGGAATTTCCATGCTTCTCCGTTCCATGGCGCCGCAGGTCATCTTTACCGATGAAATCGGGAAACCGGAAGATATTTCGGCAGTCATGCAGTGTCTGGCTTCCGGCGTGGCACTGATTACCTCCATTCACGGATGGGACAGGGAGGATGTATGCCGCTCCGCTGTGGGAAAACTGGTGGAAAAAGGAATATTCCGGCGGCTTGTTTTCTTATCCAATGAGAACGGAGCCGGAACGATCCGTGATATCGTGGATACATCCGTGATCGATCGGGAGGCACAGTATGCTTAAGATGATTGGTCTGATCGCTTTGGTGGCTGCAGCAGGGTTTGCGGGTGTGCAGAAATCAGCAGAACTGAAAGAACGAATCCGTTTGCTGGAGGACTTTCTGAAAATGATGCTGGATCTGAAGAGCCGGATCGATTATTTCAAACAGCCGCTTCTTCCGATGTTTCAGCAGACTTCTGCGAAAAAAAATACGGTGGCTTACAGGCTCCTGGACCGCTGTCAGACAGAACTGCGGGAAAAACAGGGCGAAATCCGGAGTATCTGGCTGCATGCAGCGGAAGAAACCTACCGAAAGACACCACTGACGAAGGAAGACATGCAGTCCATCTGCCATCTGGGATCTTTCATAGGTCAGACCAATTATGAAAATCAGAAGATGCAGTTTGAATATCTGGAAAAACGTCTGGAGGAACAGCTGACGGAAGCCAGAGAGGAAAGCAGGGTGAAAGGTCCCATGTACCGGCGGATCGGTTTTTTCGGGGGAGCAGTGGCAGCCCTGGTGCTGCTGTAACAGGAGGAAAGTATGACGTTTGACGTGGATATTTTGTTCAAAATCGCTGCCATCGGCATTGCGATTGCCATTCTCAACCAGGTACTCAGTAAAGCCGGACGGGAAGAACAGGCCATGATGGTCACACTGGCCGGCGTGATTCTCGTGCTGGCCATCATTATCAATATGCTGACAGAGTTCTTCGATACAGTCCGTGTTTTTCTCACATTTTAGGTATCTGCCATGATGATACTGAAAATCTGTGGGATTGCTGTGATCTGTGTGATCCTCATTGCACTGATCAAAGCATATAAGCCGGAATTTACCATCGAAGCCGTTTTATGTGCGTCCATACTTCTGCTTTTTTATGTCATCGGAAGCATCCGGTACAGCTTCACATATCTGGAGGACATCTATGACCAGATGTCCTATGGAAAGAGTTATTTTCCGATTATTTTAAAAGCACTGGGGATTGCCTATGTGACGGAGTTTACCTCTGCAATCTGTCAGGATGCAGGAGAAAAATCCATTGCAGGAAAAGTAGAACTGGCGGGAAAGATCGCAATTTTTTTTATCGCGCTTCCTGTGTTTGCCTCCCTTCTGGAACTGATGAACAGCATGGTATAAGGAGACCGTATGGATTACGAAAGTATACTGGAAAAACAATTCGAAAATGTTCTGGAAGGAGAGAATTTCAGCGGCATTTCCGAGGAGACTGCCAGATTGTCGGAAGGTCTTTCCGATCCGTTTACGCTGGAAAACATTCTGCAGGCAACACTGGAGCAGAAAAGCCTGTTTCAGAGCAGCTCCATGATAGAGAGTCTGAAAGAACTGTTTCTGTATGAGATGAAAAGTGCAGTGATACTGATGGCGGAGATTCTGTGTATCTGCATTATACTCGGCCTGCTTCGCAGTCTGTCGGACGGATTCGGAAGTAAAAGTGTCTCGCAGCTGAGTCTGCTGGTATGTACCATGGTCATCATCGGAATCTCGCTCAACAGCTTTCGCATCGCATACGGACTGGCGATTGACACGGTTTCCACCATGGTTTGGACCATGGAGATCCTGATGCCGGTACTCATAGGAATCCTGATCGCCACAGGATCTGTAGCAGGAGGAACGATTTTGAGTCCGCTGATTCTTGGTGCGGTGACCGCTTTCGGATTTCTGGTGAAAACATGTATCCTGCCGGCACTGTATCTGTCTGCAGTGCTGAGCCTGATCAATTGTTTAACGGAAAAAAATTATGTTAACAAGCTTGCAAAACTATTAAGAAACGGCGCAGTATTTCTCACCGGACTGATTCTGACCATTCTGACCGGTGTGATCACAATACAGGGACTTCTGACGGAAGCTTCAGACGGTGTCCTGATGAGTGCAGCCAAGTATTCCATCAGTACATTTATTCCCATTGTCGGTGGATTTACATCGGATACCGTCGAACTTTTTTTACGGTGCATGGGTTCCATCCGGAACATGGTTGGTGTTTTCGGCCTGCTTTCCCTGCTTCTGATGATGGCTGTCCCACTTCTCAAAATCCTCATTGTCGGCGGTATTTACAAGCTGACGGGTGCGTTGATGGAACCGGTCTCGGAGGGAAAGACGGCGGATGGTCTCAGTGATATGGGGAATGCAATGATTTCCATCGCATCGGTTCTTTTTTTCACCTGCCTGCTGTTTATTCTGTTCGTTACAACGATCATGAACCTGGGAGGCGCTCCATGACGGAAATATATACATGGATCAGCAATGTGTTTCTGGTAATTCTGTCCCTGAGCTTTTTTCAGATTCTGATTCCGCAGTCCTCCATGGAGAAATATCTGAAGTTCATTTTTTCGCTTGTGATTCTGGCTGTGATTCTGGAGCCTCTGGTGCATCTGATGCAGGGTATGGAATAGATGCATAAGGTTTATTATTTCTCATATAAATAGGAGTGAGAGCATGTTTGAAAAAATAGGAAAAGAAAACTTTACCCGGCTTGTGAAGGCGCTTCTGATTGCAGCCATCGCCATTCTGGCTCTGAATCTGCTGCTCTCTGACACAGACGGCAGGAAACAGGTTCTGGATGGAAACGGCGGAACGGAGGAAAA
>JAEDMR010000180.1 GCA_016302925.1 Bacillota bacterium | reverse complement strand
GTGGCAGGAATTCCGCCGAACAGTGCGGAAGCCACGTTGCCCAGACCCTGGGCGGTCAGCTCTGTATTGGAACGGTGCCGTCCGTTGATCATGCCGTCTGCAACCACACAGGACAGCAGCGACTCGATGGCAGCCAGGATAGCGATGGTGAAAGCATCCGGCAGAGCGGTTTTGATCAGTCCGTATGTAATATGAGGAATATGGAACGTGGGCAGCGCATTGCTGATGGTATACAGGTCACCGATGGTATTTACCTCCAGCGGCAGCAGCCTGGTCATGGCGATACCGACCAGCACGGCCACCAGCGACGCCGGCACCCGGTCCCAGAACTTGGGGATCAGGTACAGGATGGCCAGGCAGACCACCCCGACAATCAGCGCATCCAGGTTCCAGGTCGTAATACCTGCTGCGAAAGCCTGGACCTTTTCCATGGTTTCCACCGTCGGCATGCCTTCCGGATAGGTTACGCCGAAAAAGTCCTTCAGCTGCCCCAGCACGATAGTCACTGCGATACCGGAAGTGAAGCCGGTGGTGATGGTAAAGGGGATGAATTTGATCAGATTCCCCAGGCGGAATAATCCCATAAGAATCAGGATAATACCTGCCAGGATTGTCGCTGTAGCCAGGCCATCCATGCCGTTTCTGGCCACGATGCCTGCCACGATGGTAGCGAAAGCTGCCGTCGGTCCGGACACCTGCACGGCACTTCCGCCCAGGGCAGAGATCAGGAACCCCGCGATGATGGCGGTGAAGATTCCCTGCTCCGGGCCGACGCCGGATGCCAGAGCCAGGGCGATGGACAGCGGGAGTGCGATGATTGCCACGATGACACCGGCAATCAGATCCTTCGTGAATTGTTCTTTGGAGTAATTTTTTAATGTCGTAAAGAGCATAGGCTGCATCTTTTCCATGGAGTGTCGTTCCTTTCTGAAGTTCCGTTCTTCTCTCAACATAATTTAGCAAAAAATTAGCACAACATTTTAATTATGCCAGATTTTACACGCCTTGTCCAGAAAAAACTTTACGGAAATATGATTTTGACAGTTCTGACCGTTCCGGCAAGGCAGACACCCTCAGCAGATCAAAAAATGTGTTGACAGTGTACTATTCATCATGGTACACTTAACACGCAAAAGGGATTTCATCATACAACATGAAAGGGGGATTCACATGTTCGAGCTTGACCTGAAAAGTCGGAAATCCATCTACGAACAGGTCATGGACAATCTGAAAGAGCAGATTATGACAGGAACGCTGCAGGCCGGCGACAAACTTCCGTCCGTACGGGAGCTGTCCAAGGCCATCACCGTCAATCCCAACACGATTCAGAAAGCGTACCGGGAGTTGGAGCGCCAGGGCTACATCTATACCACATCAGGGGTGGGGACCTTTGTGGCAGACCGCAGCCAGGTGCATACCGACCAGCGCGCACTGGAAAGTGCGAAGAAGAATTTCGACGAGGCATTCCGCCAGCTGCTCTACCTGGGCCTGACGTATCAGGAAGCCAGGGACACCGCCATGACCATTATGGAAGAAAGGAGACCCGATTATGATTAAAATAGAAAATGTTACGAAGCGTTTCGACGGGTACGCCGCGTTGGATCATTTCAGTCTGACCGTACCAAAGGGCGCCATCTACGGCCTCATGGGCCTCAACGGTGCCGGAAAAACCACTATTATCAAGCATCTTTCCGGCCTTCTGGTCCAGGACGAGGGCACCATCACCATCGACAATCAGGAAATCGAGGGCAACGAAGCTTTGAAGGCCCGGATGGCCGTCATTCCCGACGAGCTGTTCTTTTTCCGGGGCTACAACCTGATCCAGATGAGCAGATTTCACCGCAAAATCTATCCTCTCTGGGATGAGGACCGTTTTCAGACCATGGTGGCCGATTTCGGACTGCCGGAGAAAGGAAATATCGGAAAGTTTTCTAAGGGAATGAAGAAACAGGCCGCCTTCTGCCTGGCACTGGCCGGAAAGCCGGATTACCTGATTCTGGATGAACCGGTGGACGGTCTGGATCCCATCGTGCGGCGCAAGCTGTGGCACTACATTATGGACGATGTGGCCGACCGGGAGATGACCGTGTTGGTTTCCTCACATAATGCCAAGGAAATGGAAGATGTCTGCAACTACATCGGCATCATCGCCGGCGGCCGCATGGTCTTCGAGGGCGATCTGCTGGAGCTTCTTCCTGCAACCATCGAGGAGATTTTCATCGAAAAGCTGGGAGGTGAACCAAATGAAAAATAAAAGGATTTTCAGCCTCTCCAAGGCGCTGATCACCGAGAATCTGAAAATGTACTGGTATCTGCCTGCCCTGTCCTTCATCGCTTACTTCATGGCAGGCATCTTTCCTCTGATCATGGACAGCAGCCTGCGGACGGATCCCAACCGTACCTATCTGGAAGATTCCCTCAATAATATGAACGTTTTTTTCTGTCTGCTGCTAGTGGCCGTGCCGCTGATTGCAGCCGTCACGATGATGGGATATTTCCATAAGCCGGCCCAGGCCATGACCATCCATGCCCAGCCTTTTTCCAGAAACCGGATCTACTGTTCCCAGACTCTCACCGGCTGGCTCCTGTGCGTCCTTCCGGTGGCGGCCATGACCCTGCTGTATCTATTCATCGCCGGCATGCCGGCCGCATCCCTGTACTGGGGATTCAATTCCGTTGCCATCCTCACCTTCTTCTACGGCCTCTTCGTGCTGGCTGGAAGCCTGGTGGGAAGCAGCGTCATGCAGGTACTGCTGTCCGGGGTACTCTTCGGCATCGTGCCGCTGATCCTCTGGCTGGTGTACTGCTACTGTGAAAGTTTCCTGAATGGATTCTATACCATGCCGGAAGGCATGGAGGATTTCATGTCCCGGTCCAATCCGCTGCTGTACCTGCTGACGGAAATGTGGAACGGCAATGCCATGCCTGTGCCGCTGACCCTGGCCTATCTGGCCGTCGGTCTGATCCTGTTGATTCTGGCAGGACTGGCTTACGAACGGGCACGGCTGGAACGGGTTGGCGATTCCATGATGTACCGTCTGTTTGAAGAGATCATCACCTGGCTCATCGTCTTCGTAGGCATGACCGTCTTCGCTTTCTTCTTTTACAACACGCTGGACAGCCGATCCATGCTGCTGGTGGGTATGGCGGTGGGGCTGCTGCTTTCCTTCATCATCGTGAAGATCATCCTCGCCCGCTCCATTCGAATCCTCACGAAGCAAAATCTTCTCTCTCTGGGAATCCTGACTGTGCTGGCGGCTCTCTTTACCGGCGTCGTCATGTTCGACCTGGCCGGCTACGGCAGGTGGGTGCCGGATGCGGAGGATGTGGCTTCCGTGGACAGCGATTCGATTTATTATAATGACGGCTACAACTATTATCAGTTTGCAGACGGTTTTTCCAGAGAAAACGAAACCCTGACTTCCCAGGATGCCATCGAAAAGGTGGTGGCACTGCACCGGTATGCTGCAGAGCACAGTCGGGGAGATCAGGAATACACGGAACTGGCACAGGAATCCGGAAATAACCCGAAAAAATATGTGCACCTGACCTTCTGCTATGAAATGAAAAACGGCAGCAGCCGCGACCGTCAGTATCGGGTGGAAATGACCGAAGAAATGATCGGCCTGCTGAATGAAGTGCTCTCCTGTGAGGAGTACCGTGCCGATGCCTGTCTGGCAGAACAGATCACCGCAGAAAACGTTTCCTATATTTACATCAGTGCATATGATAACCGCTGGGAAAAATATGGGTATAATGCGGAAGCTGTGGAAGAAGCAGTGCCGGAAATGACCGAAACTGCGAATACAGCAGAGGCAATTCTGACCATAAACAATCCGCAGGAAATCGAAGACTTCCTTGCAGCGCTTCGTAAAGACGATTATAATAGAACCTATACGGCAGAGCTTGCGGAGGATACGAAAGACCAGATCACAGAAGATGATTCTCTGTCGGTCTACTGCTCCATCGTAATAAAAGAAGGTGCTGACGGTACCGCTTCTCCGGAAACAGATGGTTCTTCTTCCTTGATTCAGATTGATTCCGTCTATCCGAAGAACGCTGAGACTGCCACTGTGGATTTCAACCTCAACGGACAGGACAGAGAAAGTCTCCGCCTTCTCCGTGAGATGCTTTACGCGGAAGGATATCAAAACCATGCAAAGCTGCTTGAAAAATACTAAGTATTATCACACGATCATCGTCGGGGGCGGGGCCGCCGGGCTGTATGCAGCAGCCCGGCTGGCCTGCGGGCCTGGGCG
>JAEDMR010000179.1 GCA_016302925.1 Bacillota bacterium | reverse complement strand
CCTCCTTCACCAGGGGCAGCATTCTCTGCTCCATTTCCTCTTCCGAAGCCTGCAGCTTGTCCTTTATCGAAAGAAGTGCCGAAAGATTCCCCGATTCACTGCCGAAGGAAATAAAGTCTGCGCCCAGATTTTGGAGAATGTTCACCCCCGCCCGTGCGAAATTGCCGGCACTGCTTGCTGCAGACACCGTCGGAAGCTCCACCACCAGATCAGCACCGTTTCTGACCGCACTGGCTGCCCGGCTCCACTTATCCCGCATTGCCATTTCGCCCCGCTGGGTGAAATATCCGCTCATGACAACCAGAATCACCTCAGCACCGGTAATCCTTCTGGTTTCCTGTATATGCCACAGATGGCCGTTATGAAACGGATTGTACTCCGCCACGATACCGACAGATGAAAGCTCATCCATTAAATTTCCTCATTTCTAACAATCTTTTTCGTATGTATTATACCATAATTCCTGCCAGGAATACAGCAAAAATTCCAGCCAGAAGTCCATGGGTCGCCTTACGCTGCAGAATATCCTTCATTCCGATACCGGATCCTTCTGCCATGGAGACCGACTGACCGATGACCGACAGGCCGCCGAAGGAGACCAGAACCGCAGTCAGTACAGTCTTCATCTGCAGCGAAATATTGCAGGCACTGAGCATACTGGAGCCTGCCGTCATTTCCAGCAACCCTTTCAGAACAGAACATACCGTCTCATTGCCGATCAGGCGGAACAGGCCTGCTGCATCCAGCAGCTGCATGCCGATCATAAAGAGGATCAGATACGCAAGAATCAGCGCCATGGCTCGAAATCCCGACAGAATAGACTGGGTGAAGGAATCCAGAAGGCCTGCTTTCCTGCCAGTTCTTTCACGGTTTCGTTCAGTTATTTTATGCCCCTTCCCTTCTCTGCTTTCATTGGTTCCGGAACTGGTTTTCCAGAATAATCCGTTTAGCAGTGCAGAACCGTAATGTGCTGCTGTCACCACCGCCGCTGCCCGGCTGCTCCCCAGAAAGCCGCCGATGGTTCCCATAAGAAACGCCGGTCCCGTCACCATGGCGTAACTGAGCACCCACTTTCCGTCTTCCAGACTGAGTGCCCCGGTTTTCACCATATCCGCCGATACTCTGGCTCCCATGGGATAGCCGGACAGGCAGGCCACTGCGAGCGAATAAACTCGTGGCGGCAGCTTCTCCAGGTTTCCCGTCCGTTTGATGAAGTCGGAGAAAATGAAAAAGGGCAGAAGAACCGGTACGATGGAATTGGCCCATATGATAATGGCGGACTTGGAACCTGCTTCCGTCACCTGCGGAAACAGAACCATTGCTGCGGTGAACACCGTCACCAGAGCCAGTATTAATTTGTTTCTGTTCTGTAAATGAAAGCCCATGATAAAGTATATGACTCTTTCATGGGCTTATTCTTTCAATTATTCTTCTTATTCTTCAATTTCCTGGGTCGGGCCTTCATTCTGCGTCTTATAGGCCAGAATCTTCATTTCCTCCCGGTTGCTTACGAGGATCTCGTTGATATCGGCAAAGGTCTTTTCCAGGTTGGAATACATCTCACCGAAATATTTCATGTTCAGCTCGTCCATCTTACCCTGCATATCGAAAAGCATCTTATCCACGTAATCGTAGGTGCGCATCTTCATAACCTTGGCATGGGTTTCCGCATCCTGACGAATCTGCTCTGCAAGCTTGGTGGCACGCAAAGTAATATCGTCGGTTTCCACCAGATAATCTGCCTGTTTCTTGGCTTCACGGATAATTCTCTCATACTCTGCCTTGGCTTCGGCAAGAATCCGATCCCGTTCGTCCCGGATCCACTTGGCCTGCTGTACATCGTCCGGAAGGGCAAGGCGGATTTCTCTGACAAGCTGGAACACTTCCTCGGCGTCCAGCATGATCTTTCCCGTCAGAGGCAGTCCCGGTGCTTCGTCTACTAAGTCTTCAATCTCTTCCAGCAGTTCTAAAACCTTCATCGTGTCTTCCATAATCAGTACGCTTTCCCTTTCATTCGTTTCAGTACATTGGCAGGTACCAGCATCTCTCCGTCTCCTCCCAGAGAAATCACCTGCTTGGCCATGGTAGAGCTGATAAAAGAGTACTTCGCGTCTGCCATGAGAAATACCGTTTCAATTTTATCGTGATATAAATGTTCGTGGAGATGGGCCATCTGCTGCTCGCTGTCAAAATCGCTCATGCATCGCAATCCCCGCACCACCACGTTAAAACCGTTGTCATTCACATAATCCGCCAGAAGTCCGCGGCACTGTGATACCTGTACATTGGGCAGATGTGCCGTTGCCTCCTCAATCATTTCCATGCGCTCCTCGAAGGTAAACATGGTCTTTTTTTCCAGATTCACGACTACACCGACCACGACTTCATCAAAAATATTGGCTGCCCGTTCGATAAGATCCAGATGCCCCAGCGTAAGTGGGTCGAAGGAACCGGCATACAGGGCTTTTGTGTTCATTGCTTCCACCTGTACTTTCCGTCAAAATCACAGATTCCGAAAAATAACGGAAGTCTGCGATTACATTTTATCACAGTTTCCGGGAAGAATCAATATATCAGCCGTAAATGGTAATGGTCATGGAGCCGTAACGGCGTTCCTTCAATTTAATGAACCCTTCGATCTCCTCCGGAAATTCATCTTCGCTGGCATGTTCTGCCACGATGATGCCTTCCTCCGCCAGAAGATTCATTTCAGAAATCAGCCGGAAACAGTCTTCATAAAGCCCCTTCTTATAGGGAGGGTCCAGGAAAAAGATATCCACGGGCTCGTGGATTTTGGTCAGAACTTTTTCGTAGTCGCCGAAGATCACCTGACTCCATTCCTCTGCTCTGCAGTGCTCCACGTTTCGCCGCACCAGCTCGATGCTGACTCTGGAATTATCACCGAAGTAGCATTTCGATGCGCCCCGGGACAGGGCCTCCAGCCCCAAGTTGCCCGTGCCTGCGAACAGATCACAGCAGACTGCATCATACAGATTTCCTGAAATAATGCTGAACAGTGCTTCCTTTACTTTTTCCGACGTGGGACGTATATCATAATTGTCTGGGGTCTCCAGCCTGCGGCCTTTGAAATCCCCTGCAACGATTCTCATAAGCATTCACCTCATTAAAAATTATTCTTCTATATATATTAACCTATCTGCCGCGGAAAATCAATGGGAGCTGTCTACTAACGCCGCCATTTATTTCAAGTCATAAAAAAACGTGCCGGTGTAACACTATGAATGTAATAGGAGGTGAACAAAACATGTCATTACAAGATAAGATGAATGTGAATGCAAAACCTGCATTAAACAGTCTGAAGACAGAGATTGCCAATGAGCTTGGCCTGGCGAACTATGAACAGCAGGACAAGGGCAACCTGACTGCAAGACAGAATGGCTATGTCGGCGGTTATATGACCAAAAGACTGGTTGAAATGGCTGAAAGACAGTTAGCCGGTAAGTAGGCCGAGTTTTCAGAAACTCACCTGAAGCGCTGAAGCTGCGTGAAGCATGCTCTGCAGCGCACGACAAGCAAATTTGGATAAATGCAGAAAGGACAGCTTCGTACGAACTGTCCTTTTTGCCATATCGCTTTGTTATTCGAATGCCGCTTCAAAGTAGTACCAGTGGTCCGTTATCTCAGATGTAGATCCATGGCTGCCATTTTCGGCGGACCATTCCCAATAATCATGACCATTTTGCGTCAGTTCCGCTTCCGTATTCTGAAAGGCAAGCGGGACATTATCATAGGAATAGTAACACCCATAATACATATCCCCTCTTGTAAAGAGTATAAATTCCAGCATATCATGTTCACCTTCCCAGGTGTTGAAACTGTATTCACCTAAATGACCGGGAACCCCGCTGCCATTGTTCAGCCCGGCTTCGATCTTATCGCCGTACATACTTACGAAAGCTTTGACACGCAGCTGCGGGCTTGCAAGGAATATTACGATTCCAAGAATCAACGCTGCAATTACAACCCAAATTATTTTCTTCTTCATATAGTTCTCTCCCCTGAAGTTTTGTAAGGTTATTCATTACAGCAGGCGGGAAATCCAGTCAAGCAGTGAATCTCTGGCAGATGGAGCTGCAGTAGATTCTTCATGCAGCAGATCGTGACGGGCATTTGGGAACAGCTGCATGGAAACGCTGCGAATGCCAGCTTTCTCCATACGCTGCTTGACGGAAAGCACGCCCTTTCCGTAATCGCCCACAGGATCCTCCTGACCGGACAGCAGCAGGATTGGCGTATCTTTGTTCCA
>JAEDMR010000178.1 GCA_016302925.1 Bacillota bacterium | reverse complement strand
GATTCTTTCGGAGTATCCGCCGGGGACGCGGCCCATGCCGTATATGTTTCCGCAGAGAAACCGAATCATTGCCGGTCTGGCGGAAACCGTCTGCATTGTGGAAGCAGGTACCGGAAGCGGTGCATTAATCACTGCTGAACTGGCGGCGGATATGGGAAAGACGGTATACGCGGTGCCGGGGAACATCACCAGTCCGTGGAGTCTGGGCACCAACCGACTCATTGCAGACGGGGCACTTCCCCTGGTGGTGGTGGAAGATCTGGTCCGGGAAATGGGCGGAGTATCCGTGGCAGAAGAGGACAGCAGAGATGATTTGTCGGAATTGGAACGAAACGTTCTGCAGATTCTGGAACAACATGGGGAAGTCACCCTGGAATTTCTGTGCCGGAGTCTGGCGGTCAGTCCGGTGGATATGAACGGCATTATCATGATTCTGGAGATGAAAGGGTATGTGGCTGTCAACTTTGGAAAAATTTTTATTGCAAAATTTTGAAAAAGGCAGTATTATATTTGTTCATAAGAGTATTTACGGCATCATGAGGCCGGAGAAATCCGGCTTTATCCTGCCGTAAAACCCGTAAAGGGATATTTCAGGAGGAAGAATGGCTACAGCGAAAACTTCAAAAGCGGCGAAAGCCGCGAAAAAAACACTGGTCATCGTGGAGTCGCCGTCCAAGGCGAAAACCATTGGAAAATATCTGGGCTCATCCTATAAAGTGGTGGCATCTGTTGGTCATGTGCGGGACCTGCCGAAAAGCAAGCTGGGAATCGATATTGAAAATGATTTTGAACCCCAGTATATCGCCATCCGGGGAAAGGGTGATCTCATTAAGGAACTGAAAAAAGAAGCGAAACAGGCAGGCAAAATATACCTGGCAACTGACCCGGACCGGGAAGGAGAAGCCATTTCCTGGCACCTGGCGTTCCTTCTGGGCATCGATCCGCAGACGCCATGCCGCATCGTCTTTCATGAGATCACGAAAGACGCAATTAAAAATGCAGTGAAGCATCCGCGGCCCATCGATCTGAAGCTGGTTGACGCACAGCAGGCAAGGCGTGTGCTGGACCGGCTGGTGGGATATCAGATCAGTCCGCTGCTGTGGAGAAAGATCCGCAGAGGACTGTCGGCAGGCCGTGTACAGTCTGCAGCACTGAAGATTATCTGCGACAGAGAAAAGCAGATTCAGGATTTCGTGCCGAAAGAATACTGGAACATCGGTGCGGTTTTTCAGAAAGAAAAGAAATTTACAGCCAGACTGGCAGAATATAAAGGAAAGAAGCTGGTAGTGGAAAACGGCCAGCAGGCAGAGAATGTCATTGCAGACCTGAAAGCCGGGCAGTTCACGGTGGAATCCATTACGAAGAAAGAGCGGAGCAGAAAGCCTTTTGCACCGTTTACCACCAGCAGCCTTCAGCAGGATGCCTCCACCAAACTGGGATTTACCACGAAGAAATCCATGATGGTGGCGCAGCAGCTTTATGAAGGCGTGGAAGTCAAAGGCCATGGAACCGTAGGTCTGGTGACCTATATCCGTACGGACTCTGTCCGTATCTCTGATGAAGCAAAGGCAGCAGCCAGATCCTATATTCAGGAGAATTTCGGGCAGAACTATATCGGAAACAATGTGTTCTCCAATAAGAAAAAGGATATCCAGGATGCCCATGAGGCAATCCGTCCGAGTAATATTTCCATGGATCCGGAGTCCATCAAGGATTCACTGACGAAAGATCAGTACAATCTGTATCGCCTTATCTGGACACGGTTCCTGGCCAGTCAGATGGCTGCAGCCGTGTTTGACAGCATGCAGGTCGGAATCCGAAACGGAGAATATCTGCTGAAAGCCAGCGGTTCCAAGCTGCTTTTCGACGGCTTCCAGAAAGTATATAATCCGAACATGGATGAAGATAAGGATTCCTTCCTTCCGCCGCTGGAAGAAGGCGAGAAGCTGAAGGCACAGAAGATCACTTCCGAGCAGAAGTTCACGGAACCGCCTTCGAGATTTAGCGAAGCCAGTCTGGTAAAGGATCTGGAAGAAAAGAATATCGGCCGTCCGAGTACCTACGCACCGATTATCGCCACGCTGCTGGAAAGAAAGTATATCCAGCGTCAGAAAAAGACCCTTTTTCCTACCGACCTGGGCTTCCTGGTGACCGATATGATGGAAGAATACTTTAAAGAAATCGTTGACACCGGATTTACGGCAGAGATGGAAGATAAGCTTGACGATGTGGAGGTAAAGAACTTAGACTGGAAGGAGATCATCCGGGACTTTTACGGAACACTGGAAAAGGAACTGAAGGTGGCAGATGAAGCCATCGAGAAAGTCCAGATCGAAGATCAGATCACCGATGAAGTCTGCGAACTTTGCGGCAAGCCGATGGCAATCAAGTCAGGACGGTTCGGAGAGTTCCTTGCCTGCACCGGCTATCCGGAATGCAAAAACACGAAAGCGATCGTGCAGACCATCGATGTGAAGTGCCCGGACTGCGGCGGAGATATCGTGGTGAAACGGGGAAAATCCGGCAAGGTTTTTTATGGCTGCAGCAATTATCCGGACTGCAAAAAAGCATTCTGGTATAAGCCGACCAATCAGAAGTGTCCGCAGTGCGGAAGCCTTCTTCTGGAAAGAAAGACCAAATCAAGCCATCTGGTCTGCTCCAACGATCAGTGCGGCTATAAAGAATAACATGATACAGGGAAAAGCAACAAACGAGAAAAGGGAGGAAATTTGAGATGATTCAATTTCATGCAACCACAATCTGCGCAGTAAGACGCGGTCCGGATGATATTGCCATCGGCGGTGACGGACAGGTAACCATGGGCGAATCCACCATTATGAAGAACGGGGCCAGAAAAGTCAGAAAAATCTATAAAAACACTGTGCTGACCGGGTTTGCAGGTTCTGTAGCAGATGCATTCGCTTTGACGGACAAGTTCGAGAAGAAAATGGAAGAACACGGGGGAAATCTGAAGCGGGCGGCAGTGGATCTGGCCCAGATGTGGCGATCCGATCAGGGTGCACGCAGTCTGGAAGCGCTGATGATTGTCATGGATAAGGATAACATGCTGGTTATCTCCGGCAACGGTGAGGTCATCGAACCGGACCAGGATTTCGTGGCCATCGGCAGCGGCGGCAACTTTGCCTATGCGGCTGCCAACGGTCTGTTCAACCACACAGACATGAGTGCGGAGGAAATCGTCAGAGAATCTCTGAAGATTGCATCGTCCATCTGCGTCTATACCAATGACAACATTACTGTGGAAAAATTATAGGGGGAAACGGATATGGCAGGCAAATTATACAGCATGACGCCGAAGGAAATCGTGGCGGAACTGGATAAATACATTATCGGCCAGGCTGAGGCCAAGAAATCAGTAGCCATCGCGCTGCGGAACCGATACAGAAGAAGTCTTCTTTCCGATGAAATGAGAGAAGAAATCACACCGAAAAACATTCTGATGATGGGACCTACCGGCTGCGGCAAAACGGAAATCGCAAGACGTCTGGCCAAGCTGATGGATGCACCGTTTGTAAAGGTGGAGGCCACCAAGTTTACCGAAGTAGGCTATGTGGGCCGTGACGTGGATTCCATGGTACGCGACCTGGTGGAAGCATCCATGCGTGTGACGAAGCAGAGCAAGCTGGAAGAAAAATATGAGATCGCCGATAAGATTGTGGAAGAAAAAATCGTGGAAGCCATCATTCCGGGAAAACAGAAAAAGAAACCGGGCGCTTCCAGAAATCCGTTTGATTTCATCATGAACAGCGGCGGCTATACCAGTCAGAAGCAGCAGTATCTGGAAAGCCAGGCTGCGAAGGAAGCAGAGCCGACGAAAGAAGATATGGATGTGGAGATGGCAAGGGAGCAGGTACGCGCCCAGCTTCGCCAGGGTCTGCTGGAAGAACAGTATATCGAAATCGAAGTGGTGGCCGCACCGAAAGGCAATCAGCTGGATATGAGCAACGAGGGCATGAGCATCGCTATCGGCAACATCTTCGGCGATATGATGCCGGAAAAGACCAAGAAAAAGAACGTCAAGGTGAAGGATGCCCGTAAGATCCTGCGGGAACAGGAAGCCCAGAAGCTGATCGATATGGATATGGTGACGGACGAGGCCGTGGAAAATGCTGAGCAGAACGGTATCATCTTCATCGATGAAATCGATAAGATTGCATCCACATCCCGCAGCACATCCGGTGCGGATGTATCCCGGGAAGGGGTACAGCGGGATATCCTGCCGATCGTGGAGGGCAGTGTCATCAAC
>JAEDMR010000177.1 GCA_016302925.1 Bacillota bacterium | reverse complement strand
TTACGGAAATCGAAGGCTTTGAAAACGGGAAATTTCTGCTCAATCCGCTGCTGAAACGGCAGGACGGCGGAAATCTTTCGCCCACGGGGAACTGGTTGAAGCATGACAGGAAAGCCTTATGGAAAGGAGAACAGCATGTGCAGAAATTACGGAATCTGGGATTTCTCCCTGCTTGATCTGGGCGTGGTGCTGACTGTATCGCTGGCGGCGGGAACTGTGACAGGATGGCTGTTTTATGACCGTCTGCAGCTTGGTCTCTGCATCAGCGGAGCTTTGTTTTTCATGGCAAAACCGCGGTACATGCGATGGCAGCTGCAGCGGAGAAAAAGGATCTTGCTGCTGCAGTTCCGGGACGTGCTCTATTCCATATCGTCGGCGGTTTCCGTTGGGCGAAGTATGGCGCAGGCACTGGAGGAATCCATGGACTTCTGGAAAGGAACCTATGACGAAAAAGACCTGATCATGAGGGAGCTTGCTGCCATGGTCCGGCAGATGAAAGAAGGTAATGCGAGAGATCTGGATGTGCTAAAGGCTTTTGCGGGGCGAAGCGGACTGCAGGATATTTTGGATTTCGTCATGGTTTACGAGAACTGCCGGACGTCAGGAGCTGATCTGGTGAAGGCCATCGACCGGGCGACCGGCATCATTGGAGACCGGATTGACCTGGAGCGGGAGCTTCATATGCTGATGGCGCAGAAGCAGTTTGAAGGGAGAATCATCATGATTTCTCCTTTTGCACTGCTGCTGTTTCTCAAAATCAGCTCTCCCGGCTTTCTGGAGCCGCTGACAGCATCTTCTGCGGGGATGATGGTCTCCACTGCAGCCCTGGGTCTGGTGGCAGCATCTGTTTTGCTGATGGAAAGGGTGAACCAGTTTGAATTTTAAGAAGAGCAGGGTAAAAAACGAAATGGAAATGCGCCGCAGAGACTATATCATGCAGCTTCCCGTGTTTTTAAGTCAGCTGCTTCTGCTGCTTGGGAGCGGCATGATCCTGCAGACGGCTTTCCACCGAATCGCAGAGGGCTATGAGGATATGCCGGAATCTGCACAGAAACCGTTCATGCGGGAAATCTGCAGACTGCATGAGATCAGCCTGGAGACAGGAGAAAATGTGGTGGCATTGTTCTACCGATTCAGCAGGGAAAGCGGCGTGAAAGAACTGACCCGAGCAGCGGGAATCATGATGGAAAATCTGGATAAAGGAACAGATCTGTGGGAAAAGCTGGAGCTGGAAGGAAATCACCTGTGGCAGGAGAGAAAAAGACTTGCCCTGGAAAAAATCCGCATTGGCGAAAGTAAAATGAGTTTTCCCCTGGGTCTGCTTCTCATGGCTCTTCTGCTGGTAACCGCAGGACCTGCCATGATGCAGATGGGATAGGACGGCGAAAGCCGGGAAAGGAGAAAAGAAAATGAAGAGAAAGATTGTGACATGCAGGACTGTGCTTCGGCGGTGTGCCGGGTTGGTGCCTGTAAACCGGCAGGGAATGGAAATGGTTCAGGTAGCCATTCTGGTGGCAATTGCTGTGACACTGGGGCTTGTATTCAAGTCACAGATCGGAGATTTTGTGGACAACACATTTTCATCCCTGAGCAATGCGAAGTTTTAGAAACAGGCGGGGCAGTCAGATGGTGGAAGCGACGATGGTCCTGCCCCTTACCATTCTGATTATGGCAGGGCTCATCGGACTGATGCTGTCGTTTTATGCGGATCTGACGGAGCAGACCAGAGGGTATGAAAGCAGGCGGCAGGAACTATACCAGCTTTCAGAGACGGATGTGGTCCGGCTTCATGACCGTCTGCTGGATGCAGGAAAGGAGGTGAGCGAGCAATGATAAACCGAAGGGGATCCTTTACCGTACAGATTGTACTGCTGTTCAGTGCCATGCTGATCCTAACATGGGCGGTACTATCCGCCGCAGGAGATCTGGCAATCTACAGTACGGCAGAGGATTTCGGCAGACTGTGGGGCACCAGCATTCTGGCGGAGTATGACCTGAACCTGAAAGACCGGTACGGACTCTTCGGGTTTTATGGTGATACCGTTACGGTGGAACGAAAGCTGGATGTCTACGCAGATTATACCTTCGGTGAAAAAACATACATAGAATACGGCGGTTCGGTCTGCAGTCTGGATGATTACAGACTGACAGAGCCGGAGCAGCTGAAAAAGCAGATGGCAGATGCGGTTCTGTTCGGATGCAGACCCCACGGTCTGTGTCGGGCAGAATCCGAAACGGCAGAAAGTTCATTCGGCAGCAGAACCATAACCAGCCGGTGGATTCTCGACAGTCTGCCGTCAGCAGGTGATGGGGGAGATGCAGATGTTACAGGTCTGGTCTCGCAGATCAAAAGCGGAAAGGGGCTCTCAGCCCTCCTGGGTTCTTCTATGGTAAACCAGTATATTCTTACCTATTTTCAGCATTACAGAAGTACCGGAGATCTGGGAGATACCTATTTCCGAAATGAGATTGAATACATCATCTGCGGAAAACCAGACGATGAAAAGGCACGGAAAAAGGTGAGGCAGAAGCTGATTGTGATGCGAAACCTGCTGAACCTTGCATATCTTTACGCATCACCGGAAAAGCGCGAAGCTGCTATGGCTCTGGCCGAGGTCATGACCCCGGATCCGGAGGCGGTAATCACCCAGGGAGTTCTGCTGGAACTCTGGGCATTTGCTGAGGCGGAAAATGACTTACGTCTTCTGTACGATGACAAACCGGTGCCGCTGATCAAATCCGACAGCAGCTGGGCAATGACGCTGGAAAATGCCATGGAACAGACATCGGATTCGGAGAAAAGGTACATTACCCCTTCTGTCCTTGAGGGGGAAAGCTATGAGGTCTATCTTCGCATTCTGTTAAGCAGCGTACCGGATAGGACGAGGCTGCTTCGCGTGATGGATCTGATTCAGATCAACATGAAATATCTTTACTGTGATTATTTTCTGCTGGAGGACTACCATACCGGTCTGCAGTTTTCCATGTGGGTTAACGGAGAAGAACATGAATTTAGGGAATCCTATGAAAGAACTGCAGAAAAAGAAGGGGAGTTATCTGGTTGAAGCGGTGATGACGCTTCCAATCTGCATCCTGGCCATCGTGGCACTGGCATTGGTGATACGAATCATTGCCATCTGCCAGTCCATCAGCTTTCTTACCGCGAAAGAAGTCAAAGAAATCAGTTTATATACCAATTCATTTATGTATACTGTTTCCCTTTGCAGCAAGATAGAAGACAGTGTTCTTCATGAATGTGATGCTTTGACAGACTTTCGGGTAAAAAAAGTGGACTATTTGCATCGAGAGGAGAATATAGATGATCTGATTGGTGTGACAACGGAAGCAAAATTTGCGGTGGAGAATCCGGCAGGGCTCACTGGAAAAATCGTCTTTACAGAAAAACTTCTGACAAGGGGATTTACCGGAGCACTGCAGGATGCCGCTCCGCTGGAAGAGGACGCATTTACGCAGAATGGTACTTCTCAGAAGGTACTGGTGTATCTGCGATACGGAGAAAAGTACCATCTGCCGTCCTGTTCTGTGGTGAGAAGAGAAAGCCGGGAACAGAATGAGGGAATCGAGATGGACCGCGAAGATGCCAGACGGAAAGGATATTCCGCCTGTCTGCTGTGCGGCGGAGGAGAAGGTTATGGGTGAGATCAGGAGAGTTACATTTCCGGTGCAGGTTCTGCCCTTTCAGGCGGCCGGACGGCGGCTGGCTGCGGGCGTCTGCCCGGCTTTTTTCCCTGCGGATGTGATCCTTCAGGGGGAGCAGATGCAGGTATTTTATCATACGGAGGGATATCGGCAGCTGCGGGGTATGCGGAATGTGCCGGCTTCCGCCTTACTGGAAATCATAAAAGGGATACTGAAGCAGCTGGACACCTGCCGGGACTGGTTATGGATGCCGGAAGAAATGGTATTGTCTGTGGATACCATCTTTGTCAATGAAGAATACCAGATTCGCATTCTGTATATTCCGGAGAAAAAATGTGTTTCTGAAAGCCGCAAGCTGACAGGCCTTCTTCATTCCATGAAAGGAATCACCGATGAAGAGGGAATCATGTACCTGGAAACATGCATTCAGCTTGTTTCTGTGGAAAATCTCCGGACGTGCCGGGTCCTTGCGTTTCTGGATCATCTGGCACTGAAAGTGCACCGCTGAGCCGAAACGTGAAAGGGATTTTCGTGCATACTTTTCTGCAGGATTCATAGAATGGAAGAAAAGAAAACCTGCAGGCGGAGGTAAAGCATGAACAGGCAGATGGCAG
The DNA here is from genome assembly GCA_016302925.1 of Bacillota bacterium. GTDB lineage: Bacteria > Bacillota > Clostridia > Peptostreptococcales > Anaerovoracaceae > RGIG7179. Next base: position 34 of record JAEDMR010000177.1, on the reverse strand, counting down.
CAAGACGGCGTGTGAAAAAAAGAAAGACAGCCGG
>JAEDMR010000176.1 GCA_016302925.1 Bacillota bacterium | reverse complement strand
CGGGAAGAACTGAAAGCCCTGTCTGCGGAAGCAGCCGGAAATATCGTGACGGTGGATTTTGCGAAGAATACCGAAGCGGATGCAGACAATGCTGAAAAAATCGCTGCAGGCGTACAGGCAACGAAACTGACCGCCCGTTCCGAAAAGACTTCGAAGGGCATTAAGATCAGCTGGACCAAGTCGAAAGGCTACAAGGTGGACTATTACGAAGTCTTCCGTTCCACCAAGCGGTACAGCGGCTATGGCAAAGCGGCCTTTTATACCACGAAGAATGCGGAGAACCCGGCGAAGACCTGGTATGTGAATACGAAGGATCTGATGTCAGGCACCCGCTACTACTATAAGGTACGCGGCGTACGCATGTTGGACGGCGAGAAGGTTTACACCCAGTGGTCCACCAAGGCGTGGAGAATCGCATAAACTTTTTATTTTCCATAACGTTTTGGCCTCAAAACCATAGAAAAGGCTTCCATCGGATACCGGAGCGTTCGCACTCCGGACAAAGGCTGGAAGCCTTTTCTGTTCATGCTTAACGTTCTTGTGTTTTCAGGGCTTCTGGGGTATAATAGGGGCAGAAAGTGTGATGACGTGCAGATTTTTCAGAGAAGAAAGGAGCCGTAGCATGGGCGGAGAAGAAAGGAAGATCATCTCGATTGGGATGGAGGATTTCAAGACGATCATAGAGAAAAACGGATACTTCGTGGATAAGACCCCGATGATTCAGCAGCTTTTGGATTCCAACTCCATAGTAACGCTGTTTACCCGGCCGCGCCGGTTCGGCAAGACGCTGAACCTTTCGATGATCCGTCGTTTCTTCGAGGACGAGCGGCTGGCAGACGGCACGCCGGTGAATAACCGGCATCTTTTCGAGGGCCTTTTTATCAGCCGGTGCGGAGAAAAGTACCTGCAGCATCAGCAGAAGTATCCGGTCATCAGCCTGTCTCTGAAATCTGCGAAGCAGCCGGATTATGAGCTGGCATATGGTATGCTGAAAAAAAATATCGTAGAAGAGTTCGAGCGGCATGCATATGTGCTTGACAGCGGCTGCCTGACGGAACGGGAAGAAACCGGGTTTCGTCGCATATTGAAGATGGAAGACGACTTTCAACTGTATGCTGATGCGCTGAAGATGCTTTCCGGTTGTCTCGAAAAATACCATGAGAAGAAGTGCATCATCCTCATTGACGAGTACGATGTACCGCTGGAAAACGCCTGGGTCTGCGGTTTCTATGATGAAATGACGGGGTTCATCCGGTCTCTGTTTGAGTCTGCGCTGAAGACCAATGCCAGTCTGGAATTCGCTGTGATCACCGGCTGCCTTAGGATCAGCAGGGAGAGCATTTTTACCGGACTGAACAACCTGGCGGTGAATTCCGTGCGAGGGTTTGGCTTTGGGGACAGCTTCGGCTTTACGCCAGAGGAAGTGAAACAGCTGCTGCAGTATTATGAAATAGAAAATAAATATGAAGCTGTAAAACAGTGGTATGACGGATACCATTTCGATCAGGCCGAGATATATAACCCCTGGAGTATCATGAACTATGCGAAGAATTTCCTGATTTCTCCAAATGCAGAGGCAGCACCCTACTGGGCCAACACCTCCTCCAACAGCATCGTGAAGGAACTGATTGCGGAGGGCAGCGAGGAAATCCGCTGCGAGGTCGAGCATCTGATTGCAGGAGGCTTTCTGGAAAAGCCTGTTCATGAAGAAATCACCTACGGAGATATTCATGCTTCAGAGGACAATCTGTGGAACTTCCTGTATTTCACCGGTTATCTGACGTCTTGCGGTCAGCGTTTTGATGGGGAAACCACATACATCAGGATGAAGATTCCAAATATCGAGGTGAAAACGGTTTATAAAAATACCGTATTAAACTGGTTCGACAACAAGGTAAAGAACACCGACCTGAAACCGCTGCTTCGTGCAATCGAAGAAGGCGACTGCGGTACAATGGCGGACCTGATCAGCGAACAGCTGATGGACACCATCAGTTTTTTCGATTACGGAGAAAGCTACTATCATGGATTCCTGGCAGGACTGCTGAAGGCCGTAGGGGGATACCGGGTTCTGTCCAACCGGGAGAGCGGGGAAGGACGGACAGACCTGATCATGAAAGAGTCCAGATTCCGGGGCCGCGCAATCATTTTCGAAATCAAGACGGCGAAAGAATTCAGCGAAATGGAGAAAAAGTGCAGCGAAGCACTGCAGCAGATCGAAGACAGGAAGTATGAAGAAGAGCTGCTGCGGGAGGGCTGCCGTGAAATACTGAAGTACGGGATATGCTTCCTGAAAAAAGGCTGCATTGTCATGAAAGGATGACGGAAACAGTGCCAAATCTCCTTTTTGGCGAAAACTTTAAACTGAGCAGCCATATCTGGGTCTACTTCACGGAGACTCGGGAATGGCCTGTCTGCAGGAAACGCATATGGAGTCGGCGGAACAGAACAAGTGAGTGAAAAAGAAATACTTGCGCTGGCGCAGCAGGAAGGCTTCCAGGCGACCGATAAACTGTACCTGTTCGGGATCATTGCATTCCACAGCTAAGACGCTCCTTCTATTCTGTTATTTGACGCCGCCATGCGGGTATACATATAAATATAATAGTAGAGAGGAGTGAGAAAAATGCATGAGATGAGTATCGGACTGCTGCTGCCGCTGATTGGAACGACCCTCGGCGCCGGGATGGTCTTTTTCCTGAAAAAAGATATGAACCTGCAGGTGCAGCGGGTTTTCACCGGGTTTGCGGCCGGCGTAATGACAGCGGCATCCGTCTGGAGTCTTCTGATTCCTGCCATGGAGCAATCTGCGCCCATGGGAATTTGGGCGTTTCTCCCGGCTGTCATCGGGTTCTGGGTGGGAATCCTGTTCCTGCTGGGCATCGACAGCCTGGTTCCCCATTTGCATCTGCACTGTGAGGATCCGGAAGGTGTAAAAAGCAAGCTGCCGAAATCCACAATGCTGGTACTGGCCGTTGTCATTCACAATCTGCCGGAAGGAATGGCAGTGGGGGCAATTTATGCAGCCTGGCTTGCCGGAGAAAGCACGATCTCTCTGGCGGGAGCACTGGCTCTGTCTGTGGGCATCGCCATCCAGAACTTTCCTGAAGGTGCGATCATTTCGCTGCCGCTGCGGGGAGAAGGCGTTTCCCGCGGGAAATCCTTTCTCTGGGGAGTTTTCTCCGGCGCAGTGGAGCCGCTGGGTGCGCTGCTGACCATCGGTCTGGCGGCGGTTGTGGTTCCGGTGCTGCCGTATCTACTCAGCTTTGCAGCAGGTGCCATGATTTATGTGGTGGTGGAAGAACTGATTCCGGAAACGTCCGGCGGAAATCATTCCAATCTGGGAACTCTGAGCTTTGCGGCCGGATTTACGGTGATGATGGCGCTGGACGTGGCACTGGGTTAGCTGCGCACCAGCCGGAAAACTACCACAGCTTGAAGAGCCGCAGCGCTTTGCCCGCCAGATGATACAGGGGCGTTTCCAGCACCTTGCGGGCCTCCTGCAGCTTCTCCGGAATCGGAATCTGCTGCGGGCAGTGGGAGATGCATTTGCCGCAGCCGATGCAGCGGGAGGCACCGACAGGGTTCTTTCGCATGAGAGTGTTTCGCATGTATTCCTTTCGTGCGATAGACAGACCTTCGGACGCAGAGGTATTATAGCAGGTGAAGGTGCCCGGAATGTCCACGCCGGCAGGGCAGGGCTGACAGTAGCCGCAGCCGGTGCAGGATACCAAGGTGTTTTTTCGGATGACAGCCTTTACATTTTCAATCAGTGCGCGTTCGGATTCGGTCAGACAGCCTTCCTCCGAGCAGCATGCGGCAGCTACGTTTTCTGTAACCATGTCCATGGAATGCATGCCGGAGAGGACGCAGGTGACGCCGGGCTGATCCCAGAGCCATCGGAGAGCCAGACTTGCCGGTGTCGGGTTCTTTGCAAAATCCATCCGCCCGGCGTTTTCGGCATTTCGGGCGTTTTCAGTGTTTCCGGCGTTTTCGGTTCTTTTCGGGAAGAGCTGCTGCGCCGCCTTCGGCAGCTTCTCCGTCAGACTGCCGCCCCGCAGCGGCTCCATAATGATCACAGGGATCCCGCGCCGGGCCGCTTCCTCCAGACCCCGGCGGCCTGCCTGAGAGTGCTCGTCCAGATAGTTGTACTGAATCTGGCAGAAATCCCACGGATACGCATCCAGAATCCGCAGAAACATGTCCGTGTTTCCGTGATACGAAAAACCGATGTGGCGGATCTGTCCGGCCGCCTTCTTTTCTGTGATCCAGGATTCGATGCCAAGCTGTACCAGCTTTTCCCAGGAGGCCACATCCGAGAGCATGTGCATCAGATAATAATCG
>JAEDMR010000175.1 GCA_016302925.1 Bacillota bacterium | reverse complement strand
GAAAAGCTGGCACGAATAGAGGAGCAGGTAAAGCGGCTCAGCGGCAAAGACTGCGGGGCCTGCGGCGCACCGACATGCCGCGCACTGGCAGAAGATATTATCAACGGTTATGGGAAAGAAGAACAGTGTGTGTTCCTGCTGCGGGAGAAACTGGAAAAGCTCCTGGAAGAAAAGAAAGAAAATCAAAAGGAAGGGAAGAAATCTGACGGAAAGGGGACGGAAGGTTGACGGTACATGAAATTGCGAAGATGACGAAACTAGAAACCGTACAGCTGGAAGAGGACCGGCAGGCAGAGCGCGTCTTCTGCTGTGATATGCTCTCCATTGCCATGGCAAGAGCACCGGAAGACAGCGTCTGGGTCACTGTCATGGGAAACAAGAACGTGATCGCCGTGGCTTCGCTGACCGATGTGGCCTGCGTGGTTATTGCCGAGGGCTATGATTTCGACCAGGATGCAGTGGAGGCGGCAAAGGGGAAGGTAACCCTGCTGAAAAGCAGTCTGCCTGTGTTTGAAACTGCCAGCCTGATCCATCAGAAGCTATGATAAAGACGGATCTTCACATCCATTCCTGTCTGTCTCCCTGCGGCAGTGAGGAAATGGATCCCTTCGATCTGGTGGGAATGGCCAAAGTCAGCGGCATCGATCTGATCGCCCTGACGGATCACAATTCAGCCAGAAACTGTCCGGCCGCTGCCGCTGCTGCAGCAGAGTATGGCATTGGGTTCATCCCCGGCATCGAGGTAAACACTTCGGAAGACATTCACTGCATCTGCCTCTTCCCGGATCTGGAGCAGGCCATGTCATTTGATGCCATGCTGTATGAACACATTCCCATGATTACCAACCGGCCGAAGATCTTCGGCGAGCAGGTCATCATTCATCCGGACGGAAGCCGGGACACGGAACCTAAGCTGCTGCTGACCGGCTGCGATATTTCCATCATGGATCTGCCCCAGGTGGTGGCAGCATATGGAGGACTATGCTGGCCGGCCCACGTGGACCGGGATGCCAACGGTCTGTTTGCTATGCTGGGAACCTGGCCGGAGGAACTGGATGTACCGGCAGCCGAGATTCGTTATGAAAAACCGGAAGGTCTGCCGGAGGGTCTGAAGCTGATCCAGGCATCCGATGCCCACGACCTTGCGACTCTTGCCGGAGGCGGCTTTCCGCTGCCCCTGGACCGTGCGGATTTTGCGGGGCTGAAAAAATATGTGACCGGAAAGGAAATTTGAAGAGATGAAACTGAGTAAAGGAAGGATGCTGCATGTCTATATCGTGAAACTGGTCTTCCGGATTCTCGTATTTGGGCTGGTAATCTGGGCATACCTGACGCGGCCGGAGTACTTTGACCTGATTTTTTCCGCAGAGATCCGGCCGGGACATTCCATGCCGGCGGGAGCATGGGGCTTTCTGGGAATCTGGGGACTTCTCATGGCAGGCATGGTTCTGCACATGATGCCTTCCAATTGGAGCCTTACCATGGGCAGCAAAAAAGAATTTGCAGATTATTACCAGCCGGTACAGGGCTATGACGAACTGGCGATGTACCGATATGTGCAGAAAAATAATATTTCCGCCATCTGGGTGCTGCTGGCATGGCTTTCGGCCAATGCAATCTTCGGTGCCCTGTATGTGTGGAATATCATCGGATTCCGGGAGCTGATCCTGCTTTCGGTTTTCTATTATGTATGTGATCTGATCTGCGTGGTCATCTGGTGTCCGTTCCAGCAGTTTTTCATAAAGAACAAATGCTGCGTCAACTGCCGGATTTTCAACTGGGGCCACTTCATGATGTTCACGCCGCTTTTGTTTATCCGGAACTTCTTCACCTGGAGCCTGTTTTTCACCAGTATCGTGGTGATGCTCCGGTGGGAGATTACGCTGCTGAAGCATCCGGAACGGTTTTGGGAAGGGTCCAATGCAACCCTGACCTGTGCCAGCTGTCAGGAGCAGATCTGCAGGATCAAGGGCAGAAAATTTACCGACAAAACCCGCTAGCCCGGCTTTTTTCTCACGGCGGGCTCTTGTATACTGCCGTCGGTTTGTGCTATACTAATCCATAAGACATTTTTGGAAATTTGACTATTTTTTTGGAGGATTGTTATGTCAGACATGGAGATGACCACCAATTTTATACACACGATGATCGATAAGGACCTGGAGGACGGCGTCTATCAGGAAGTGTACACCCGCTTCCCGCCGGAACCTAACGGATACCTGCACATCGGACATGCCAAGTCCATCTGCCTGAATTTCACCACGGCGGCCAAGTATGGCGGAAAGGTGAACTTGCGGTATGATGACACCAATCCGGTAAAAGAGGATGTGGAATACGTGGATTCCATTGAAGAGGATGTGAAGTGGCTGGGCTTCAGCTGGGAAAAGCGGCTCTGGGCTTCCGATTATTTTGACACCATGTATGAAGCAGCCGTAGAACTGATCAAGAAGGGCAAGGCTTTCGTCTGCGACCTGACCGGGGATGAGATCAAGCAATACCGTGGCACTCTGACGGAGCCGGGAAAGGAAAGCCCGTACAGAAACCGTTCCATCGAAGAAAACCTGCAGCTTTTCGAAGAGATGAAGGCAGGAAAATATAAAGACGGAGAGAAAGTTCTTCGTGCGAAGATCGATATGGCATCGCCGAACATCAACCTGCGGGATCCGATCATCTATCGAATCGCCCATGCATCCCATCACAACACCGGTGACAAGTGGTGCATCTATCCGATGTACGACTTCGCCCATCCGATCGAAGATGCCATTGAAGGGATCACCCATTCCATCTGCACTCTGGAGTTTGAGGACCACCGCCCTCTGTATGACTGGGTGCTCCGGGAAGTAGGCTTCTGGCCGAATCCGCCGCGGCAGATCGAGTTTGCCCGTCTGAATCTGACAGGAACGGTTATGTCCAAGCGTTACCTGAAGGCCATGGTGGATGACGGTACCGTGGAGGGCTGGGATGACCCGCGGATGCCGACCATCGCCGGAATCCGCCGCAGAGGCTATACGCCGGAAGCAGTGCGCAACTTCTGTGAGATGATCGGTGTGGCCAAGTCCAACAGCACCATCGAATACTCCGTGCTGGAAGGCTGTGTCCGGGATGATCTGAAGGAAAAGGTGGAGAGCCGCAACGTGGTATTCAATCCGATCAAAGTGGTAATCACCAATTACCCGGAAACCCAGAGCGAGCTGTGCACCATCGAAAACAACGCACAGGTGCCGGAAATGGGAACCCGTCAGGTACCGTTCTCCAGAGAACTGTATGTGGACGGCGAGGACTTCATGGAAGTGCCGGTAAAGAAATATTTCCGTCTCTTCCCTGGCAATGAAGTCCGGTTTAAGGGTGCATACTTCATCACCTGCAACGAGGTGGTGAAGAACGAAGACGGCTCCATTAAAGAACTGCACTGCACCTACGATCCGGAAACCAGGAGCGGTTCCGGCTTCGAAGGACGCAAGGTGAAGGGCACCATCCATTTCGTCGATGCGAAGACTGCAGTGCCGATCCGGATCCGGAAGTACAACTATCTTCTGAATGAAGACGGCACGCCGAATGCCGATACCGTGGAGCTGATCGATGCACTGGCGGAGCCTTCCGTACTGGAAGCTGCGCCGGGTGAACGGTTCCAGTTCTTCCGCCACGGTTACTACATCGCCGACAGCAAACTGTTTACGAAGGACACCCCGGTTTTCAACGAAATTGTGGGACTGAAGAGCAGCTGGAAGAAATAAAGGGAGAAGAATGCAGCACAATGCATGGAAAACCGCTGGACAAACCGGCGGTTTTTTTGTAAAATAGGGATACGAACGGATGTTCGAAAAAAGAAAGGGGTGTGACTATGGCTGCGAAAAAAGGAAAAACCGTGTTTGTCTGTCAGGAATGCGGGTTCGAGAGTCCGCAGTGGATGGGCAAGTGCATCTGCGGCGCATGGAATTCCTTCGTAGAGGAAAAGGTACTGCCTGAGCCGGCTGCGGCGGCTGCGGGACCCGGCGGTGATGCACGCAGGAGAACCAGTGCCACGGCCAAACCATCGAAACTGAAGCAGGTGGGTGCGGCCAATTACGAGCGGATCGATACCGGAATCGGAGAATTGAACCGTGTGCTGGGCGGCGGTCTGGTGCAGGGGTCGCTGGTACTGATTTCCGGAGAACCGGGTATCGGGAAATCGACGCTGATCATACAGACTGCGGCCAATATCGCCAGGAAGGGCGGTACAGTGCTTTACGTGTCCGGTGAGGAATCGGAGGAGCAGATCAAAATGCGTGCGGATCGGGTGTGCGGCGGCATTCCTGAGGATTTATATGTGCTGGCAGAGACCAATATGGAAAATGTGGAGACAGTCTGCCAGAATCT
>JAEDMR010000174.1 GCA_016302925.1 Bacillota bacterium | reverse complement strand
AAGCCTGAAATCGTTCTGTACGGTGCTACCCACATCGGCCGTGACTTCGCACCTCGTATTGCTGCAAGATGCAACACCGGTCTGACTGCTGACTGTACACACCTGGACGTTAAGGTTTCCAAGTACATCGAATTCGCAAAGGCAAACACCACTCTGGACACTTCCACACTGGATCCGAACGATCCATCCACCGGAATCAAGCAGACTCGTCCGGCATTCGGCGGTAACCTGATGGCTACCATCATCTGCCCGAAGACCAGACCGCAGATGTCCACTGTAAGACCTGGCGTAATGCAGAAACAGGAAAGAGTACCTGGTGCTACCGGTGAAATCGTTAATGTTAAGCCGGACATCAAGGCTTCCGATATCAGAATCGAAATCAAGGATATCGTAAAATCCATGAAGGAAATGGTATCCCTGACTGACGCTAAGATCATCTGCTCCGGCGGACGTGGTCTGGGCGATGCTTCCGGTTTCGAACTGATCAAGGAGTTTGCTGACAAGGTTGGCGGCGTAGTAGGTTCTTCCCGTGCAGCAGTAGATGCTGGCTGGATCGATCACTCCCACCAGGTAGGTCAGACCGGTACCACTGTAAAGCCTGAAATTTACTTTGCATGCGGTATCTCCGGTGCAATTCAGCACCTGGCTGGTATGCAGACTTCCAACTGCATCGTTGCAATCAACAAGGATCCGGATGCTCCGATCATGGAAGTTGCTGACTATGCAATCGTAGGCGACCTGTACAAGGTAATCCCTGAAATCATCAAGGAATGGGATAACGCAGAAGCTCTGTACGACGCTACTACGAAATAAGATCGTTTCGGCAATTCAGTAAGAAATCAAACAGAAGGGGGACTGTTTTACAGTCCCCTTTTTTTATTGCCTGCGGCGGAAAATTTCGGTATAATAGAAACAGCGGGCGTGAAGGGAGGCGGAAGCTTGAGACGAAAAAAACTGTTTTTGCTGGATATGGACGGGACCATTTATCTGGATGATCATGTGTTTTCCGGCACGCTGCCTTTCCTGCAGCAGGTGCAGGCGCAGGGAGGCAGGTATCTCTTTCTGACCAATAATTCTTCCCGGGGGGTGTCCGATTACGTCGCAAAACTTGCACGGCTGGGCATTCCGGCCTCTCCGGAGGATTTCGTAACCTCGGTGGATGCCATGATCTCCTTCCTGGAGCGGAGGTACGGCCCATCGGAGGCACGGCAGAAGCTTATCTATCTGATGGGAACGGAATCTTTTCTTCGGCAGATGGAAGAGGCGGGATTCCGGATTGTTACCAGTCTGAAGGCTGCGGAGAATGGCGGTCCGCCAGAGGCAGAGTATGACGGTACGCCAGACATTCTCATTGTGGGTTTCGACCGGGAACTGACCTTTCAGAAACTGGAAGATGCCAGCCGCCTGTTAAAAGCCGGGACGGAATATTTTGCGACGAATCCTGACTGGGTCTGCCCCACCGCCTGGGGCGCAGTGCCTGACTGCGGTTCTATCTGCCAGATGCTGGAGCATGCCACGGGACGGCGGCCGTATTTCGTAGGAAAACCGCAGCCTGATATGGTGTATCTGGCGCTGGAAAAGACGGGCTGCGTACCGGAGGATGCGGTGCTCATCGGTGACCGGCTGTATACCGACATCGCCTGCGGGGTCAATGCGGGAATCGACACCATCTTCGTGCTTTCCGGGGAGGGGCGGCTGGAGGATCTGGAAACAAGTGATGTGAGGCCCACATATATATTAAATGAAATCGGAGAAGTTTTCGGGAAAGGAACAGGAAACGGAAATGAAGCTTAATACGAAACGAACCATTCTCATTGGGTTTGCCTTTCTGGCAATCAGTACCTTCTGGCAGATGTATGATAACATTATTCCGCTGATTTTGAAGTACAGTTTTCACATCGGGGATACGCTGTCAGGGGGAATCATGGCGCTGGATAATATCTTTGCGCTGATTATGCTGCCTCTGTTTGGCGCCTGGTCGGATAAGGTAAATACGAAACGTGGAAAACGGACGCCGTTTATTCTGGTGGGTACCATCGGCGCCTGTGTCTTCATGCTGCTCCTGCCGGCTGCAGCAAACGGGCAGAACCTGGTGCTGTTTGTGGCGGCCTTGCTGATGACTCTGCTGTTCATGAGCACTTTCCGGTCTCCGGCGGTTTCGCTTATGCCGGATGTGACACCGAAGCCGCTTCGTTCCAAGGCAAACGCTATCATCAATCTGATGGGTGCCATCGGTGTGGTGCTTTCGCTGGTATTCATCATGTTCCTGGTGGGGGACGGTGAAACACCGAACTATGAACCGCTGTTCATCGCGGTGGCTGTGGTGATGATCCTTGCGCTTCTGATTCTGCTGTTCAAGGTGGACGAGGGGAAATTCACGGAAGAAAGACTCGCCCTGGAAAGGGAATGGGGCATTGCGGAAGAGGATCAGGAAGAAGAAATCGAAACATCGGGCGGAATCCGCGGTGCAGCATCTGCTCTGCCGGCGGATGTAAAGAAGAGTCTGGTGTTCCTGCTGCTTTCGGTGGCGTTCTGGTATATGGCATATAACAGTGTGACTACAGCTTTTTCCAAGTATGCTACAGAGATGTGGGGCATGGAGGGAGGAAGCTTCGCCGGTGCCCTGATGGTGGCTTCTGTGGGCGCGCTGATTTCCTTCCTGCCGGTGGGCATGTTGTCCAGCCGCTTCGGACGGAAAAAGGTGATCCTGTTCGGGGTTGCCATGCTGGCATGCTGCTTCGGAAGCGGTTTCTTCTTCAAGGAACCGAACTTCGGCGTAAATATCATCTTCTTCCTGGTCGGCATGGCATGGGCGTCCATCAATGTAAACTCCTATCCGATGGTGGTGGAAATGTGTAAGGGAAGCGATATCGGCAAGTTTACCGGTATGTACTACACTTTCAGTATGGCGGCCCAGGTGCTGACGCCGGTACTGTCAGGATTCTTCCTGGAGCATGTGGGTTACTGGACACTGTTCCCGTATGCGGCCTTCTTCGCTGCTGTGGCATTCTGCACCATGCTCATGGTGAAACACGGAGACAGCAGGCCGGAGGCACCAAAGAGCAAGCTTGAGGCTTTTGATGTAGAAGACTGACACAGCATTATATTTCGTAAAGGGGGAATGGGGAATATGAAACAGAAAACATCAAGCAACACGAAAGAAAAGCAGCTTGTGGAGCTGCTGCAGCACAGATATGCACATAGAGGTCTCCATCAGAAACCTGTAATACCGGAAAACTCCATGGCAGCTTTTCGCCGTGCGGTGGAAGCGGGGTATGGCATTGAGCTGGATCTGCATCTTACCAGAGACGGAAAACTTGCAGTGATTCACGATTCCAGTCTGAAACGAACCTGCGGCGTGGACCAGAACGTGGAAGATATGACGATGGAGGAGGCACAGAGCTGCTTCCTGGAAGCAAGCAGGGAGCAGATTCCGGAATTCACAGAGGTTCTGCAGCTTGTGGCAGGCCGAGTGCCTCTCATTGTGGAGCTGAAGGCCGGAAAGACGCAAGATGGAACGGATACCACGGCGGCACTCTGCCGGACGGCTGTATCGGTATTAGACGATTATGCAGCAGCCTATGGCGAAAAAACTGAAAACCATGGCGGAAAGCCGGGCTCGGTGCCGGTGCTGTACTGCGTGGAATCCTTTAGCCCAGTGGCTGTAAAGTGGCTGCGTGTGAACCGGCCGGACATCATCCGGGGCCAGCTGGCTGCCAATATCAATCGTGAAAAAAAGACCTTGACCTGCACGCAGAATTTCCTGCTGAAAAACCTGCTGGTGAATCTTTCCGGCAAACCGGACTTCGTTGCCTATAATTTCGATGATCGCCATGAGCCAGCACTGCAGAGATACGATGGTCCGCTGTTTTTCTGGACCATCCGCAGCTATGCAGATCTGAAGGAGGCGGAGGCCCTGGGCACCGCCGGCATTTTTGAACAGTTTGATCCGAAGAAATATGAATAGACAGATTGGCCCCTGCACTGAAGCAGGGGTTTATCTTTTATGAAAATGTGCAGAAATGGTTGATTTTGAGTAAGCTGGTGTGAAAAAAGGGAGTCAGAAATGACTCCCTTTCAATTTCAAATTCTATTTCTTCTCCTTCAGCAGATCGCGGATCTCGGTGAGAAGTTGAATGTCGGCCGGCGGTGCAGGCGGTTCTTCCGGAGCAGGTGCTTCTTCCTTCTTCTTGAAGGCGTTAAAGGTTTTGATGATGGAGAACAGCACCAGTGCGGTCAGCAGGAAGGTGATGACTGCTTGGATGAAGTTTCCGACCATCAGCTGTGCATCGCCAACGGCCAGAACGATGCCGGTGAAGTTGATGCCGGATTTGGACCAGACAACCAGGGCCAGCAGG
>JAEDMR010000173.1 GCA_016302925.1 Bacillota bacterium | reverse complement strand
TTTAGCTGTTATAATCTGCACATATCCCGTGAATTCTTCCTTTTCAAAATCCGCTTTTCGGGTATAGTATGAATATAGACTGGTGCGATATGCATACGAGGAGGAATTCATATGATTACGAATATTACAAAAGACAATTTCGAAGCAGAAGTATTGCAGTCCGAAAAACCGGTTCTGGTGGATTTCTGGGCATCCTGGTGCGGCCCGTGTAAGATGATCGCACCGGAGGTGGAACAGATCGCCATGGAGCGGGACGACATCAAGGTCTGCAAGGTCAATGTAGATGAAGAAGGAGAGCTTTCCATCCGCTACGGTGTCATGAGCATCCCGACCCTTCTGATTTTCCAGAACGGGGAAGTGGTCACCACCGCCATCGGCTACAGAAAGAAAGACGAGATTCTGGATCTGCTGAAGTAACATACGCCGGGAAATACGCCCGGTAACACGTCGGAGGGTTAAGATGCGTTTGCTGGTTGCAGAAGATGAAAAAAATCTGAATAAACTGATTTCGAAGAAACTCACTGCAGAAGGCTACTCGGTAGACAGCTGCTTTGACGGAGAAGAAGCCATGGATTATCTTTCCATGGCTTCTTATGATGGTGCCCTTTTCGATGTGATGATGCCGAAAACGGATGGCTTCACCCTGCTGAAACAGATGCGGGCCCGGGGCGACATGACGCCTGTCCTCTTTCTCACTGCCCGAGACGCCATAGAGGACAGAGTGTGCGGTCTGGATCTTGGCGCCAGTGACTATCTGGTGAAGCCTTTTTCATTTGAAGAGCTGCTGGCCCGGATCCGGGTACTGACCCGGAAGTCAGCCGTCAGCCCGTCCGCCGGCAGCATTTACAGACTGGCTGACCTGACATTGGACACCGCTTCCCGCCAGGTCACCCGCGGCGGCAGAACCATCAGTCTGTCCGCCCGTGAATTTGCCCTGCTGGAATACCTGATCCGAAACCAGGGTCTGGTCCTTTCCCGGGAAAAGATCGAAAACAACCTGTGGAATTTTGACTATGAGGGCGGAACCAATGTGGTCGACGTCTACATTCGTTATCTTCGGAAGAAAATCGACGAAGGCTTTTCTCCGAAGCTGATTCATACAGTTCGAGGCGTCGGTTACGTGCTGCGCTGCGAGGAGGATGCACCATGAAAAGAAACTCCATGAGCATACGGAAGAAAATCATGATCTGGTTTTCACTCTCCCTCCTCCTCATTGTGGGCATCACCCTTGCCCTCACCTTTTCCATCAGCCAGTCGGTCTTCACCACCGATATCAAAACCCAGCTTACCGCCCAGGTGGATTCCAACGCGCAGGAAATCGAATTTCTCAATTCCCTGGCCGGTCAGGAAACGGAACTGGGCGACCAGTATCTTTCCTTCGGCGACGGCTTCCTGGAGATTGATGATGATTTCTGCGACTACAGAAACGGAGTCTACACCTGCCTCATCGACAAAGAGAACAGCCTGCTTTACGGCGAATGTCCGGTCCGGCTGAATCAGAGCCAGATCTTCACCTTTACCCAGGTGAGCCCCATCAAATACAAAGGCGACCGCTACTATATCTATGAGCGACCTCTTCAGGGAAAGAACCTAGATGGTCTCTGGCTCCGCGGCGTGGCTTCTCAGCGGGAAGGCACCCATCTTCTGTCTTCCATCATAAAGCTGGTCATGTATCTGCTTCCTGCCCTTGCCGTCCTTTCCGTGCTGATCGGCTATCTCATCACCCGCCGGTCTTTCGCTCCGCTCCAGAAAATTATGGCAACCGCACAGTCCATCTCCGGCGGAAACGACCTGTCACGCCGGATCGACCTGCCTCCGGGCAAAGATGAGCTTCACAAGCTCGCATCGTCTTATAACGATATGTTTGACCGGCTGGAAGGAGCATTTCAGCGGGAGAAACAGTTTACCTCCGATGTGTCCCACGAGCTCCGTACACCGGTCTCTGTGATACTGAGTCAGTGCGAGTACTCCCTGGAGCTGGATGAACGACCCGAAGAGTATCGGGAAGCCCTGGAAGTGATCCAGTCTCAGGGGCTGAAAATGAAAGACATGATCACTCAGCTTCTGTTCTTTTCCCGGCTGGAGCAGGGCCGTGAACCGCTGCAGCTGGAGACCACCGATCTGAGCCGGCTTGCTGCAGACATCTGCCGCGAGCAGCAGACCTTATGTCATCGTCCAATTACGATCCGACAAAATATATCCGCCGGAATCTCTGCTCTCGTCGACCGCCGTCTGTTTTCCAGGGTTCTGGAGAATCTCATCAGCAACGGGATCAAATACGGAAGGGACGGAGGCTATGTGGAGATTTCTCTCCGGCAGGAGCCTCATCAGATTCTTCTCACGGTTTCCGATGACGGCATCGGTATTTCTCCGGAGGATCTGCCTCATATATGGTCCAGATTCTATCAGGCAGACAGTGCACGTTCCCCGGAACAGTCCGGCGTGGGGCTGGGACTTGCAATGGTGAAGGAAATTGCTGAGCTTCACGGCGGCAGCGTCCGCGCAGAAAGCCGTATGGGGCAGGGAAGCGTTTTTACCGTAGCTCTTCCGATTGTGGTTAACCCATAAAAATTTATTCTTTTTTTAAAATTAGTTGTTGACGATTAACATCTTTCGTGTTATCCTATCATTAACCTAGTGAACCGATAGGTTTAAGGACGCTGACAGAAAGGAGAATTGATCATGAAAAAAACGACGTTTACCACCGGTACCATGATGATGGAGATGTGCATGTGCATGGATATGTGCATGAATTTTGATGTGCTTTTTTCCGATCCGATCTCCATTCCGAAACCTGCCTTACCTGCTGTGTAGCAGAAACAGATTTGCCGCTTTACGGGAGACTCATCGGAGTCTCCCGTTTTTATTTTACAAAAGAAAGGATAACCACATGCAGTACCATTTCGAAGAACTGGTGCGGGCCAACTTTCGCTACGGACGAATGTGAGGATGCCCGCCCTATCATACACATACAGAATCTGAATACCACATTTATTTGAAATACAGAAAGGAAAAACTATCATGAAAAAAACATTTACACTCGTACTGATTACCATACTCGTTCTCACCGCTGTACTTGCGTTTGCCGGCTGCGGAACTGCTTCTGACACCGAAGAGCCGGCAGCCTCCATCACCATTGCCGTCCCAAATGATACGACCAATGAGGCCAGAGCGCTGCTGCTTCTGCAGGATCTGGGCCTGATCACACTGAAAGACGGGGCAGGCATTACCGCTACAATTCTGGATATTGAGGATAATCCGCATAATATAGAGTTCAGTGAAGTGGAGGCGGCTCAGCTTCCGAATGTGCTGCAGGATGTGGATTACGCAGTCATCAACTCCAACTATGCCATCTCCGCCGGCCTGAATCCTGCGAAAGATGCGCTGGGCATTGAAGATTCCTCCTCTGCCTATGGTAATATCCTTGCAGTAAAAGAAGGAAATGAAAACAGCGATCTGATAAAAGCCCTGAAAGCTGCGCTGGAAAGTCAGCAGGTTGCTGACTTTATCGCTGAAACCTACGGCGGTTCCGTCGTTTCTGTGGTAGATAATCCGACCGATGGGTACGATCCGACGGTAGATTACAGCGCGCTGGCCGGACAGACGGTTTCCGTCGCTGCTTCTCCGACTCCACATGCTGAAATACTCGCTGTTGCGAAAGAAATTCTCGCAGAAAAGGATATCACATTGGATATTCAGGAATACACCGATTATGTGGTTCCAAACAATGTGGTAGAAGACGGCACGGTAGACGCCAACTATTTCCAGCACGTTCCGTATCTGGACGACTTCAACGCAGAGAACGGAACCCACATCGTATCGGTTGCCGCTATTCACGTGGAACCTCTGGGTATTTACGGCGGCAAACAGAGTTCGCTGGACATTCTGCAGTAAATCCTCTGGGGAGGGCCTTATGATTGAAATAAAACACCTGACGAAAACCTTTGCTTCTGCCGGTCATCCGGTAGAGGCACTGAAAGATGTATTCCTTTCGATTGAAGATGGGGATATTTTCGGTATTATCGGCATGAGCGGCGCCGGGAAAAGTACCCTGGTTCGATGTATCAATATGCTGGAACGTCCAAGCGCCGGAACCATTGAAATTGACGGCTGTGACCTGAGCCGACTTTCCGAGTCAGAGCTTCGGAAAAAGCGACAGGAAATCACCATGATTTTTCAGAACTTCAATCTGCTCATGCAGAGAAACTGTCTGAAAAATGTCTGTTTTCCCCTGGAGCTTGCCGGTGTGAAACGGGCAGAGGCCAGAGAAAAATCCATGGAGCTTCTCCGTCTGGTGGGACTGCAGGACAAGGCCCTTGCTTATCCCGCTCAGCTTTCCGGCGGGCAGCAGCAGAGAGTTGCCATTGCCAGGGCCATGGCCACCACGCCCAGGGTGCTAC